>DBEXMY010000092.1:0-13564 GCA_048168905.1 Collinsella sp.
CGAGGGCGATGTGGCCGAGTACCATGGCGAGGAATCGCGCCGCACCATTGCGGGCTGTCCCGGGCTTTCGCTGGTGGAGGAGGGGAGTAAGGTCACCTACACCAACGCGGCCTCCGAGATTCCCCCGGCGCACATCGAGACGCTCTGCCCCGAGGGCCTGACTTATATCTTTGGCTGCGGCCACGTGGGCGCTGCGACGGCGCGCGTGCTCACGGCGGCGGGCTTTGCCGTCGTGGCGTGCGATGACCACCCCGGCACGCTGACCCCCGATTGGGTGCCCGGCGTCTACGACCGTCGTCTGGTCGACTACAAGAACCTGAGCGAGCTGTGTCCCATCGGCCCGCGCGACCTGGTGGTCGTCGCCACGGCGGGTCACAAGTCCGATATCGACGTGGTGATTCAGGCCATGCGCGCCAAGCCCGCCTATCTGGGCTGCTTGGGCTCGCGCCGCAAGACGGCCTTTGTGCGCGCCCGCCTGGAGCAGGAGGGCTTTACGCAGGAGCGGATCGACGAGCTGCACCTGCCGATCGGCGTTGCCATTCAGGCCGAGGACCCCGAGGAGATCGCCATCTCCATCGCAGCCGAGATGATCCACCTGCGCCGCACCAAACTCATCCCCCGCAAGCGCTAATCGCATCCCCACCAATAAGTTGCGGTGAAATACGGATTGTTCAAGCCGCTAGACCGCCAACAGTCCCTATTTCACCGCAACTGCTTTTCGGGGATCACTATGTGCGGGGGAGTTGTGGAGTTGTGCAGGCAGACGAGGTTTTTCTGGAAATACGCTCACGATGCGCGTATAGTACCGATTGTTTTGTCGGCTCCTGCTGCGTCGAGTCCAAACCGCAAAATGCCATGAGCGGCGCGGATGCAGCCAGGAGGCACGAGGACAACCCATCGTGGCCACGCCCCGTGCTTAAAACCCCAAGAAGGAGTGAACAATGGCAGAAGAGAAGTATGTGCCGCGTCTGAAGACCAAGTACAACAACGAGGTCAAGCAGCAGCTTCAGGACAAGTTCCAGTACGAGAACGTCATGATGATCCCCAAGTTTGAGAAGATCGTCGTGAACATGGGTGTCGGCGAGGCCGCTACCGATTCCAAGGCCATCGACGGTGCCGTGCGCGACCTGCGCGCCATCACCGGACAGCAGCCGATGATCACCCGTGCCCGTAAGTCCATCGCTACCTTCCGCCTGCGCGCTGGTATGCCGATCGGCTGCAAGGTTACCCTGCGTGGCGACCGTATGTGGGAGTTCTTCGATCGTCTGACCTCCGTCGCGATCCCCCGTATCCGCGACTTCCGCGGCATTTCCGCCAAGAGCTTCGACGGCCGTGGTAACTTCTCCATGGGCGTCACCGAGCAGCTCATCTTCCCCGAGATCGACTTCGATTCCGTCGATCACCAGCGTGGTATGGACATCACTTTCGTGACCACCGCCAACACCGATGAGGAGGCCAAGGCCCTTCTGGACGCCTTCGGTTTCCCGTTCAAGAAATAGGTTCACCTGCCCTATAAGCGCCGTTCCCACAAGGGGGCGGCGCTTGGGGCGAACAATACTCTATGTGAGGAGGATATAAGTGGCTAAGACATCGATGATCGTCAAGTGCAATCGCAAGCAGAAGTTCTCTACTCGTGAGTACACGCGCTGCCAGCGCTGCGGCCGTCCGCACTCTGTGTACCGCAAGTTCGGCCTGTGCCGTGTCTGCTTCCGCGAGCTTGCACTCAAGGGCGAGCTTCCCGGCGTTAAGAAGGCCAGCTGGTAAGTCACTACCAGCGTTTCAAGCATCAGTTTGGAACAGGGAAAACGCGCTAAAAAGGCTTTGCCGTTAAGGGCGGCGAAGAACCAAGAGCACGTGTTCATCAAGAACGAAGGAGAATCTGTATGAACCTTACAGACCCGATCGCAGATATGCTTACGCGCATCCGTAACGCTAACTCTGTGAACAAGGCCACGGTCTCCATGCCGAGCAGCAAGAAGCTCGTCGAGATCGCTCGTGTTCTGCACGAGGAGGGCTACATCGAGGGCTACGATGTCGAGGACACCGTTCCCCAGAAGACTCTGCACATCACGCTTAAGTATGGTCCCAAGAAGGCTAAGGTCATCAACGGCATCCGCCGCATTTCCAAGCCGGGCCTGCGTAAGTACACCGGCGTTGCCGACATGCCCCGCGTCCGCGGTGGCCTTGGTACCGCCATTATTTCCACCAGCCATGGCGTCATGACCGACCGCGATGCTCGCAAGCACAACGTCGGCGGCGAGATCATCGCTTACGTCTGGTAATTCGCTCGGTAGGTAGAAGGAAAGGAGATCACCGTGTCTCGTATCGGTAATAAGCCTGTCCAGATTCCCGCCGGAGTCGAAGTGGCAGTCAACGGCAACAACGTTGTCGTCAAGGGCCCCAAGGGCCAGCTCGAGCTCGATGTCTTTGAGAAGCTCGCTATCAACGTCGAGGACAACGTCCTCACCGTTTCCCGTCCCGACGACGAGCGTGAGACCCGTGCCCGCCACGGCCTCACCCGCGCCCTCATCCACAACATGGTTGTTGGCGTTTCCGAGGGCTTCGAGAAGAAGCTCGAGCTCGCCGGCGTCGGTTACCGCGTGCAGCAGAAGGGCAAGAACCTCGAGTTCTCCCTGGGCTTCTCGCACCCCGTGATCGTCGAGGCTCCCGAGGGCATCACCTTCGAGGTTCCCGACAACACCCACGTGAACGTCAAGGGTATCAACAAGCAGCAGGTCGGTCAGATTGCCGCTGAGATCCGCGGCCATCGTCCTCCCGAGCCTTACAAGGGCAAGGGTATCCACTACGTTGGCGAGCACATCCGCCGCAAGCTGGGTAAGGCCGCCAAGTAGTCGTAACCGACTCACTCGCATAAGACCAGCACCCCGTCAGGTGCTGGCAAGATCAACCTGTTTAGGAGTTTACGTATGAACAAGCAGAAGGCGAAGCTGGAAGGCCTCAAGCGTCGTCAGCGTCGTGTTCGCGGCAAGGTCTCGGGTACCTCCGAGCGTCCGCGTCTTCGCGTGACCCGTACTAACGCCAACATCTATGCCCAGATCATCGACGACAGCAAGGGCTCCAGCCTGACGCTCGTCTCTGCCTCGACCCTCGAGGCCGAGTTCAAGGGCACCCACACCTCGAACAAGGAGGCTGCGGAGAAGGTCGGTCAGCTCGTTGGCAAGCGCGCCATCGAGGCCGGCATCACCAAGGTCGCCTTCGATCGCGGTGGCCGTATCTACCATGGCCGCGTCAAGGCCCTCGCCGACGGTGCTCGTGCCGCCGGTCTCGAGTTCTAGGAGGTATGTAGCACATGGCTCGTAATCAGAAGCAGCAGCGCGAGGCCTCCGAGTTCGAGGAGCGCGTCGTTTACATCAACCGCGTGTCGAAGACCGTCAAGGGTGGTCGTCGCATGAGCCTCGTCGCTCTCGTCGTCGTTGGCGACGGCAAGGGCAACGTCGGCGTTGGCATGGGCAAGTCCGCTGAGGTGCCCATGGCCATCTCCAAGGCATCTCTCGATGCCAAGAAGAACATGTTCCACGTGCCGGTGACCGAGCAGGGCACCATCCCGCACGAGGTTCTCGGCCACTTTGGTGCCGGCCGCATCATCATCAAGCCCGCTGTCGAGGGTACCGGCGTTATCGCCGGCGGCGCTGTGCGTCCCCTCTTCGAGCTTGCTGGCATCAAGAACGTCCTGTCCAAGTCCCTCGGTACCGACAACGGCCTCAACATCATCAAGGCTGCCGTCGAGGGCCTCAAGGAGCTCTCCAGCCCTGAGGACGTCGCGGCTCGCCGTGGCCTGACGGTCTCCGAGATGTTCGTCGGTAAGGAGAACTAAGCATGGCTGACACCATCAAGATCAAGCAGGTCCGCAGCACCAACGGTTGCAAGCAGGACCAGGTCCGTACTGTCCGTGCCCTCGGTCTCCACAGGATCCGCGAGGTTCGCGAGATTGCTGACAACGAGTCCGTCCGCGGCATGATCTTCAAGGTCAAGCACCTTGTCGAGATTGTAGAGGAGTAGCAAATGCAGCTTCACGATCTTACTCCCGCGCCCGGTTCCACCAAGAACCGCAAGCGCGTCGGCCGTGGCAATTCTTCGGGTCACGGCACCACTTCTGGCCGCGGCCAGAAGGGCCAGGGTTCCCGCTCTGGCGGCACCAAGGGTGCCGGCTTCGAGGGTGGCCAGACTCCGCTGGCCATGCGCCTGCCCAAGCTTCCGGGCTTCCGCAACCCCCGTCGTATCGAGTACACCGCCGTTAACGTTGAGCGTCTCGAGCGTAAGTTCGAGGACGGCGCTGTGATCGACGGTGCCGCTCTTAAGGCCGCTCGCATCACCAAGAGCGAGTTCGAGCCCGTCAAGGTGCTCGGCAATGGTGAGCTCACCAAGAAGTTCACGGTCAAGGTCGACAAGGTCAGCGCTTCTGCGCAGGCCAAGATCGAGGCCGCCGGCGGAAAGGTCGAGCTGCCGTGCTAAATGGTCTTAAGAATGCTTTCCGCATCAAAGAATTGCGCGAAAAGATTCTTTTTACCATAGCTATGCTCGTCGTGTACCGCATTGGTGCGCACGTTCCTGTGCCCGGCATTCCCTTCCAGGGGATGCTGGGCCTTTTCTCGACCGATAACAATTCGGTCGCCGCAGGTGCTATGGCCCTCCTGAATCTTTTCTCTGGCGGCGCGTTGAGCTATGTGTCGGTGTTTTCGCTGGGCATCATGCCTTACATCACCAGCTCGATCATCCTCCAGATGCTCCAGGCCGTCGTGCCTTCCCTGCATGAGCTTGCCCGCGAGGGCGAGGTCGGTCAGACCAAGATTACGCAGTATTCGCGTTACCTCACCCTGGCTCTGGCAATCCTCAACTCCGTGGGTTACCTCTTCCTCTTTAAGAGCTTCGGCATCAGCTTCAATGGCGCCGGCGCTCCCGAGATCATCTTCGACCTCATGATCGTCGGTACGCTCACCGCGGGCGCCATGCTGATCATGTGGATTGGTGAGCTCATCACCCAGCGCGGTATCGGCAATGGCATGTCGCTGATCATCTTCGCGAACATCATGGCCGGTCTGCCGCAGGCTATCTTCTCCAGCACCGAGGGCAACGCCGGTGGCATCATCACCATGGTGATCATCTGCGCCATCATCCTGCTGGTTATCCCGCTGATTGTTTTCCTTGAGCGCGGCCAGCGCCGCATCCCGGTCTCCTACGCTAAGCGCGTCGTGGGCCGTCGCATGATGGGTGGCCAGACCACCTACCTGCCCATCAAGGTCAACACCGCGGGTGTCGTGCCGATCATCTTCGCTTCGGCGCTGCTGTACTTCCCGGCTCAGATTGCCGTGTTCTTCCCCGGCATCGGCTGGATTCAGGCAGTTGCCTCCGCGCTTTCGACCGGTTGGCTCAATTGGGTGCTTAACGTTGTCCTCATCGTGTTCTTCGCGTACTTCTACACCTCCATGGTGTTCAACCCCGATGACACGGCCGACAACCTTAAGAAGCAGGGCGGCTTTATTCCGGGCGTGCGTCCGGGTAGGGCTACCGCGGCCTACATCAAGAACGCGCTCAACAAGATCACGCTTCCCAGCGCTGTCTTTTTGGCGCTCATCGCCATCGTGCCTTCGATCATCTTCTCCTTCACGGGTAACCAGCTGATCCAGGCATTTGGCGGCACGTCCATCCTCATCATGGTCGGCGTCGTGCTCGACACGGTCGATAAGCTCGAAGGCCAGATTAAGATGTATGATTACGATGGATTCTTTAAATAGGCTAGAGGAGGATTGCTCATGAACCTCGTATTGCTCGGAGCTCCGGGTGCCGGTAAGGGCACCGTCGCACAGGAGCTCGTCGCCGAGTTTGGCGTCGCCCACATTTCCACGGGCGACCTGCTGCGTGCTGCCGTCAAGGGTGGCACCGAGCTTGGTATTCAGGCTAAGAAGTACATGGACGCTGGCGAGCTCGTTCCCGACCAACTCGTGATCGCCCTTGTCAAGGAGCGCCTTACTGCCGATGACGCCCAGCAGGGCTTCATCCTCGACGGCTTCCCGCGCAACACCGCCCAGGCTGTGACGCTCGATTCCGAGCTCTCCGCCATGGGTCGCGAGATCGACTGCGCCTTTCTGGTCGATGTGGCCCCCGAGGTCATTATCGATCGTCTGTCTTCGCGTCGCACCTGCCGCGCATGCGGTTACACCGGCACCGCTGCCGATGCTACCTGCCCCAAGTGTGGCGGCGAGATGTATCAGCGCGACGACGACAAGCCCGAGACCATCAAGAACCGTCTCGACGTCTACGAGAAGTCCACGAGCCCGCTCGTCGACTACTATCGTGGCCAGGGTCTGCTCAAGTCGGTCAACGGTGACCAGGCTCGCGAGACCGTGTACGGGGATGTCAAAGAGGCTCTCGGTCTATGATCAAGATTAAGTCTGCAACGCAAATCGAGCAGATGAAGAAGGCAGGAGCGCTATCTAAGATGGCGCTCCGCCACGTTGGAGCCATGGTGCGCCACGGCGTTTCCACCTTTGAGCTCGATCAGCTCGCGGAGCAGATCATCCGCATGCATGGCGGCACCCCGGCCTTTAAGGGTTACGGCGGGTTCCCGGGGACCATTTGCGCATCGATCAACGATGCCGTGGTCCACGGTATTCCCAACCCCGACATGATCCTGCGCGATGGCGATATCATCTCCATTGATACGGGAGCTGTCGTTGACGGTTGGGTCGGCGATAACGCTTGGACGTTTTTCGTCGGCACCCCCACGCCCGAAGCCAAGGCTTTGTGCGAGGTCACACGCGATTGCCTTAAGGCTGCCATCGAGCAGGCTGTTCCCGGTAACCATATCGGGGACGTCGGTTATGCCGTTCAGTCCCTCGCGGAGTCTCACGGTTACGGTGTGCTTCGTGATTATGTGGGCCATGGCATTGGCCGCGTGATGCACGAGGACCCCAACGTTCCTAACTATGGAAAGAAGGGGAGGGGCGTTCGCCTCCAAGCCGGCATGGTCATTGCCATCGAGCCGATGGTTACGATGGGTTCCAACCATGTGAGCACGGGCTCCGACGGTTGGATTGTTACGACCAACGACCATCTGCCCGCCGCGCACTACGAGAACACCGTCGCCATCACCAATGACGGTCCGGTGATTCTCACCACGGATGCGCAAGGTGCTTGGTGTTCGCTCCAAGGCGGAGAAATGTAACAAGTTCCACTTAGTTGTGGAGCCATTACGAAGTTATTACGATGCGTGCATACGTGTTGTAGAATACTCAATCGCTGTCGTTTTCTAGAGAAAGATGATTGCTTGTGAAGAAGGAAGACGCAATTGAGCTCGAGGGTACGGTAAAGGAACCGTTGCCCAACGCCATGTTTAAGGTCGAGCTCGAGAACGGTCATTCGGTTCTGTGCAACATTTCTGGCAAGATCCGAATGAATTACATCCGTATTCTCCCCGGTGACAGGGTTGTCGTGGAGCTTTCCCCGTACGACCTGACCCGCGGCCGCATCACCTATCGCTACAAATAGCGGCACGCATACACGCACTCCATTTCCGACTGCAGGCTTAGCTCAACCTACGGTCGGATTGTGTGTGAAGACCAGCCATAGTTTTAAACGCCTGCGGCTGGGCGAGTAGATAGTAGGGAAGTAGTTTGAGCGCTACCGAAAGGAAGAACGATGAAGGTACGTCCTTCGGTCAAGAAGATGTGCGATAAGTGCAAAATCATTAGGCGCCATGGCAAGGTCCTCGTCATTTGCGAGAACCCCCGTCATAAGCAGCGTCAGGGTTAAGAGAGGAGACTACGTTGGCCCGTATTAATGGTGTCGACCTCCCGCGTGAGAAGCGCGTTGAGATCGGTCTGACCTACATTTACGGCATCGGCCGCACCACTGCGACGAAGATTTGCGTCGAGTGCAACGTTAACGTGGATACGCGCGTTAAGGACCTCACCGAGGATGAGGTTAACGCCATCCGCGATTATATCGATAAGAACCAGATCATGGTTGAGGGCGACCTCCGCCGTGAGCGCAACCAGAACGTCAAGCGCCTTATGGACATCGGCTGCAACCGCGGCCTTCGTCACCGCAAGGGCCTCCCGGTCCGCGGCCAGCGCACCCACACTAACGCTCGTACCCGCAAGGGCCCGAAGCGTCAGATCGGTGCTAAGAAGAAGAAATAAGGAGCGCTAGATAGATGGCTACTGCTAAGAAGAACGTTCGCGCTGCCCGTCTGAAGCGCGCGGACCGTAAGAACATTTCCGTGGGCCAGGCTCACATTCGTTCTACGTTCAACAACACGATCGTTTCGATCACCGATCCCCAGGGCAACGTCATTTCCTGGAAGTCGGCTGGCCAGGTGGGCTTCAAGGGCTCCCGTAAGTCCACGCCGTTCGCTGCTCAGATGGCTGCCGAGGCTGCTGCCAAGCAGGCCATGGAGCACGGTATGAAGAAGGTTTCCGTCTACGTCAAGGGCCCCGGCTCCGGTCGTGAGACCGCCATCCGCTCCCTCCAGGCTGCTGGCCTCGAGGTCTCGAGCATCCAGGACAAGACCCCCATTCCGCACAACGGCTGCCGCCCCAAGAAGCGTCGCCGCGTGTAACTGAAAGGATCGTATCAATATGGCAATCGACAGGACTCCTGTTCTTAAGCGCTGCCGTCAGCTCGGGATCGATCCCGCTGAGCTCGGTTACAGCAGCAAGAAGGAATCTATCCGTCAGCCCAAGCGCCGTCGCAAGGAATCTGAGTACGGCATGCAGCTGCGCGAGAAGCAGAAGGTCAAGTTTATTTATGGCGTTCTGGAGAAGCAGTTCCACGGCTACTTCAACAAGGCCCGTAAGATGAACGGCGTCACCGGTGAGAACCTCATGATCATCCTTGAGTCTCGCCTCGACAACGTTGTCTTCCGTCTTGGCTTCGCCCGCACCCGCAAAGAGGCTCGTCAGTCCGTCCGTCACGGTCACTTCACCGTGAACGGCAAGCGCGTGGACATCCCGTCCTACCGCGTCAAGGCCGGCGACGTCGTCGCTGTCGGCGAGAAGTTCCGTGACCTCCTCCCCATCAAGGAGGCCCTGATTTCCTCCGAGCGCTTTGAGGTCCCTGGCTGGCTCGAGGTCGATATCGAGAAGCTGTCTGGTAACGTGCTCGCTCTGCCGACGCGTGAGCAGATCAGCGGTGATATCAACGAGCAGCTCATCGTCGAGCTCTACTCTAAGTAGTCCATCCGGGCTGCTGAGGCTGGAGGTAATACATGTCAGAATTCATTAGGCCTCAGGTTCAGGTCGAAGAGATCAACGAGACGTCTGCTCGTGTCTCCGTCGAGCCGCTCGAGCGTGGTTACGGCGATACGCTGGGTAACTCCCTTCGTCGCGTTCTTCTGTCCTCGCTCGAGGGTGCCGCCGTCGAGGCTATTCAGATCGATGGTGCGCAGCACGAGTTCATGACCATCCCTAACATGGTCGAGGATGTCACCGACATCGTCCTGAATGTCAAGGGTCTTGTCTTCAGGGCTCTCGGCACGACCGACGAGGCGACCGCCACCATCTCGGTTGACGGCCCCTGCGAGGTCACCGGTGCGGACTTCTTTATTCCGTCCGAGTTTGAGCTGGTCAACCCCGAGCAGCACATCGCTACGCTCACCGAGGGTGGCCATCTCACCATGAGCATGCGCATCGGCTATGGCCGCGGCTATGTTTCTGGCGAGGCCAACAAGCGCGACAACGATCCCATCGGTGTGATCCACGTCGACTCGCTGTACTCGCCGGTTTCCCGTTGCGCCAAGCTCGTTGAGGCTTGCCGTGTCGGTCAGCACACCGACTACGACCGCCTTGTCCTCGAGATCGAGACCAACGGCTCCATCGCCCCGCGCGACGCCGTGGTCCAGGCTGCCAATATCATCAACCAGCATATGGCCGCCTTTATGAACCTTGCCGAGACCCCCGAGGTCGAGGAGGAGGCTTCGATCTTCGCTCCCGAGGTCACCAACGACAACGCCGAGCTGGACAAGCAGATCGAGGATCTGGACCTTTCCGTCCGTTCCTACAACTGCCTTAAGCGCGCCAGCATTCACTCGGTCCGTCAGCTCGTTGAGTTCTCGGAGAACGATCTGCTCAACATCCGTAACTTCGGTGTTAAGTCGATCGAGGAAGTGAAGGACAAGCTTGAGTCCATGGGCCTGAGCCTGAAGGCTTAATGCTTCGCATATTTGAGGAGAAACTAGACCATGCGTCACAACGTTAAGAAGGGCCTGAAGCTCGGCACCGATGCGAGCCACACCAAGGCCATGAAGAAGAGCCTTGCTAAGGCCCTCTTCGAGAACGACCGCATCAAGACCACCGAGACCCGCGCTAAGGCGCTGCGTTCGGTCGTCGACCCGATCATCACTTGGGCCAAGAAGGGCGACCTGCACTCTCGTCGTCTGGCTATCGCCAAGCTCGGCGATAAGCAGCTCGTTGCCGAGATCTTCGACAAAGCTGCCCAGGGCATGTGGCAGGATCGCAACGGCGGTTATACCCGCATCATGAAGCTCGGTAACCGCAAGGGCGACAACGCTCCCATCGTTATCATGGAGCTCGTCACCGAGCCTTGCACGCCTAAGGCCAAGAAGGCTGCTCCGGCCCCCAAGAAGGCCGCTGCTCCCAAGAAGGTCGAGGCTGCCGAGGAGGCTCCTGCTGAGGAGACCGCTGAGTAGACAATCCGTCTGCATAGGCTATATTCGAGGGGTACGTTCGCGTACCCCTCTTTTTTTGTCGAAATGCCATTGCCTGTTTGTTGGGAGCGCCCATGACCGCGCCGTCTGATTTCAATTCGATTCCAGAGCTCGATGCCACGCTCGTTTTCCGCGTGGCATACGATGGCTCGTCCTATAGCGGCTTTGCCGAGCAGCCGGGACAGACGACGGTTGCGGGTGAGCTGCGTCGAGCCATCGAGACGCTGCTTCGCCGTCCGATCGATCTGACGTGCGCGGGTCGCACCGATGCCGGCGTGCATGCCGTGGCTCAGTACATCAGCGTGCCCGTAACGGACGCTGAGCTCGCCCTAACGCGCCGTAGGTGGCTGCGGGCTATGGATGCCCTGCTGCCCAAAGATATCGCCATCAACGAGGTCTACAAGGCCCGTAAAGGCTTTTCTGCACGTTTTGACGCGCGTTCCCGTACGTATACGTACCGTATTGCCGATCGAGATGCGCGCCCCGTGCTGTCCCGCGGTGCGGTGTGGTGGCATCGCTATCCCTTGGATGTTGAGGCTATGTCTGCTGCCTGCCCCGCGCTGCTGGGCGAGCAGGACTTTAAAAGCTTTTGCAAGGTTGCTTCTGCCGTGGGCAAACCTACGCACCGCTGCGTAATGCGCGCCGAGTTTGGCCATGAGGTTGCGTTTGGCGAGGACATCCTGACGTTTACCATCGAGGGCAATGCGTTTCTGCATTCGATGGTCCGTACGATCGTTGGCACGCTTGTCGCGATTGGCATGCATCGCCGTGAACCCGAGTGGATGCGCGAGGTCATCGATGCTTGCGACCGTACCGCTGCGGGCCCCACGGCTCCTGCCTGCGGCCTTACGTTTATGGGCGTGGATTACGATCCCGCCGAGCTCGTCGTGCTCGACTAGGGGAGGGCTCGACGCGTCGTGCGTCGACACCCATTATCTGTGGGCTGCGCGTGTGCAACATCTGTTCTTGGCGTGCAATACAACCGGTGTCTCATTGCTTTTATTGCCGGGGTGTACCATGAACCACGGTTTGATTCATTGCTGTCGAGAGGACGGATAACTTGGTTCGACGTGGCTCGCATCCGCGACTTTCGGTGATCCTTGTGGTAGAAGGTTCGCCCAGCTATGCGATGCGTGCGCTCGAGAGTATCCAGAACCAAGACCTCTACGATTTGCAGATTGTCGTTGTTTGCCGCGATGCTGCGCCCGGTGTGCGCCATTCGCTTCAAGTTGCTGCCGACAGGGACATCCATATTGATTTGATTGACGTCGAGGACGCGAAGCGCGGCGCTTGCCTTCGTGCCGGTTTTGCTGTCTCGCGCGGCTCTCAAATCATCGCTATGAACGCCGATGAGTGGTTTGCTCCGCAGTCCCTTTCCAAGATGGTCGATATCGCGTGCGATACTGCGGCAGACATAGTGTTCCCCACGGTGTCGCTCGACCGCTATGATGCACATCGAGAACGCCATTCGCGCGTCTTGGATGCTGCCTCTATTGCCATAGAAGACGAGTCTTCTATGGTGACTGGGCTGCCCCAGTTGATTTTGGGCGGCCTAGTCGCTCAGACCTCTGGCGTGATGTATAGCCGTCCGCTGTTTGAGGCATGCCTGTCGCGCGGCAAGGCGTACCGTACGGTTGAGTTTATGGCTTATGCGCTCTCGCAGGCACGATTCGTGTCCGGCTGCGGCGACGCTTGTTTCCACGCGGTGGCACCTAAGCTTACAGATGCCTTTGATCCCACCATGTATGCCAGGATATCCGATGACACTCGAGCGCTCGACGAGCTTGCGGACTCACTCTCGGAAGCAGATAGCGGTGGTCGGCTCAAGCTGGCAAGCCAAAAGTTCTACTTTGCCGGACTGGTCGCCTGCATCGAGAATTTGTGTCTTAGCCCGCATGGAGTGTCGTCAATCGAGCGTTCCGCCCGCATGCGTGATATGCTCGAGGCGCCTCGAACCCGTCAGATGGTCGCCGCGCTCAAGGATAACCATCGGGGACTCGGTTTGTTGTTTGGGCCGATCGCCAGCGCCAAGCCCGCGCGCTGCGTGATGTGTACGCATCTGGCAGCTTTTCTTAACCGGACGGGCGCAAAAACCGCCTAAACGGCTCATTTCGAAACAAATTTGCATAGAATTGTTTCGAAATGCGTTCTTATACACAAAAGCCTTCAAATAGCGTTAAACTATTCAGTCACTGATTGATTGTCTCCGCCATCTTTTGGAGAGAGGGTTTGTATGGCTAAAAAACGCAATGGGCGCCAGGATGCCATTAGAGATATTGTGCGCAATAAGGACGTCCGCACGCAGCGCGTGCTGGTCGATGAGCTCCGCGCTATGGGCTTTGATTGCACGCAGGCGACTGTCTCTCGCGATATTGCCGATATGGGGCTGCGTAAGCTCCCCGAGGGTATCTATGTTCTGGCAGAGGACCTGCACCTGCAGCGTATGGTTTCCGAGCTCGTAACGGGCGTTCTGCGCACCGATAATCTGGTTATGATCAAGGCTCAGCCTGGTACGGCTTCCGGCATCGCCGCCGCCGTTGATGCGGCAGAGTTGCCCGATGTGCTTGGCTCGCTTGCCGGCAACGATACGATTTTGGTTATTGCCCAGACGGCCGAGGACGGCGAGCGTCTCGAGGCGCTGATCAATAAGCTGAGCAATTCTCGCAAGTAGGCGTGCGGGTCGTGCGCTCGGCACTGTGTGCGTGACATTGTGGCTTGTAAGGGGGTATCGACGTTGGTCGGTACCCCCTATATTGTTTGCCGGTATAAAGGCCGTCCACCAGGTCGCTTTAAACTAAAAGGCCCCCGAGCACTTTAATAAGCTGCTCGGGGGCCTTGTTGCTAATGGCCGGATGAATTTCTAGCCAACCGTATCGTCAG
>DBEXMY010000093.1:0-6338 GCA_048168905.1 Collinsella sp.
GTATCGAGCATGGGAGCCCCTTCCATGAATGCGGCGTGGCCGCCGCGGCTGAATTAGACACTCACCATTGTCGGCCTAATCCGCGGTCTTTCATGCAGCAGGGGCTCTCAATGTTTTTATGTCCTGCTCATATCGTCTGTAGGGATAAGGATACGCTTTGATGCAGACTCTTTTGGAGGTCCTGGGTTCGTTACGCGAGCTCGGCTCCGAGGGCCTTGCAAGCGGTCTCGCCCTCATCGTCGGGCGCATCGTAGCAAATGACGGAATCGACGACATTGACGCCCGCCTCGTCGGCATCGGCCTTCCAGTTGTCCATCCACTCGCCCTCGGCCCACGAATAAGAGCCAAAGAGGACGACCTTCTTATCGCCGAGGGTCTCCTTGACCTCGTCCCACATAGGCTGGAACTCGTCATACTCAAGCTCCTCGGAACCCATGGCGGGGCAGCCGAAGGCAATGGCGTCATAGTTGGCGGCCTTGTCTGCGGAGAAGTCGGCGCAGGAGATGACCTCTGCCTTGGCGCCGGCACCGGTTGCACCCTCGGCAACGAAGTTTGCCATGGCCTCGGTGTTGCCTGTACCGCTCCAGTAGACGACGGCGATCTTGCTCATATGTTTTCCTTTCGGTTGTGCGGCGTGCGGCCGCGTCTTGTATGCTCTATCGGGTTGCCTGGACAAGTTGTTCCAGGGTGCAGCCCTGTTGATAGATGTAGGTAAGGTATTGCGTGCATGCGCGATAGGAATCGAAGGTCGTGAGCGCCTGCTCAACGTTTGTGTATACCTTCCATGCGCCAAAGACCTTATAGTTTTCGCCGTGCTGGACGATAAACTGATGGACATCTTCGTAGGGATAGCCCAAAAAATAGCCAATTTCGTGGGGGAACTCGCATATGCACCCCGTATCGCAGTGCCTATTTCGCGCGAGTGCGCAGACGCTGCCGTCATAGGCGCTTTCTGCGGCATTGCTGCTTGCCAGCGTGATGCGCGCGGCGAGATGCACCAGGGATGCGGGCAGGTTGTGGACATCGTAACCTTCGGCGGCTAGCGCCGTCGTGGCACGGGGGTCGGAGAGGTATCGCATGAGGTCCGCAGGGCGATACACATAGATGAGCGCTCCGCAGGGGCGCCAGACCAAAACGCTCATATGGATTCCGAGTGGCTGGAGCTCGCGGTTGCATTGGGCTATGACGGCGAGCAGGCGAGAGCGTCGCTCTTCGATATGGGCGGCGCCGGGTTTTCCGTTTTGGTTGGCGTAGACGCCGGGATAGGTAAAGAGCGAAGCCGGCTTGATACCTGCGAGCGTAGGGGAGCAGTTGCGCACGACAGCCGTTTGGTATGTTGGGATGTCAATGGTTCGAGTCACGATGCTCCTTTCGGGTCCTCAGTTGTTAGCCTAGGAAAACTTATACACGAAAGTAAGCCATGGTCAACAAAAAAGTTTGAAGAGGGAAACTAATTGACCGAACGGACACGATTTTGGGTTAAGATGGGGACACCCCATGGGGGTATCTAGATAGTGCTACTTGAAAGGGGAACGCATGAGCGACTTGCTCAACCCTGCGAATCTCATCGTGTTGGCCGTCATTGCCGTCGGCATGTTTTTTGGATTGCGTCGCATTGTCGCTTCGACACACGGAAAGAGCTGCTGCAGCGATGGCACGAGCGGTAAGAAGGCCAAGAAGGTAGTGGTTGCGGATACCGATCCGTCCCACTACCCCTATAGCGATGAGCTGCTCATCGGCGGCATGAGCTGTGACGGCTGCGCTCAGAACGTAGCCAATGCCCTCAATGCGCTGGATGGCGTGTGGGCAACGGTGACGTATGCGGACCACACAGCGCGCGTGCGCTCCAAGCGGCCGATCGATCGCGGTGTCCTTGAGGCTGCCGTGAGAGATGCGGGTTACTACGTCATGACGCTGTAGGCCTTGCCTTGGATGCGCGTCCTTGTCTAGGCTCGTCCGCGTAGCTCGATGTCCTGGATGTCGTCGAAGTCGATGGCGATATCTTTGAGCTTGAGGAGTTTGAAAGCAGGGAGCGCCTCGTCGAGGATGCCGGTGCGGCTGCGATAGCCGTATGTATCGTAATAGGTGACACGAACCAAGTCGCCACGCTTGAGGCCCTCGAGCTTTTTCGAAAGTTCGCGGGCTTTTTCTTCTGTGAGTTCGCATTTTGGCTCGGCGGTGATCTCTTGTTTACGCACGAGCTCGTAGTATCCCGTGAGGGCGGCAAAGGGCATAAACTGCGCGGCACGGCCGGCACGGACGGTGCCGTTGGCGGTGAGCTTTGGGTCGGCGGAGCGACGTCTTCCCTCGGGGTCCGCTAGGCGTTCAAAAGGTGTCGGTGGCCGCATCGGCTGTTGTTGGGACTTAGGCACGATGTCCTCCAACTTGTTCGTTGCGTTCGCGCGCGGTGGCGCCGGCGGTAAAGCTTAATCCCTTGACGAGCGCGTTCTTGCCGTACTTGCCTTTCACGGCCAGGACGGCGCGCGCCAGGTCGCGCTCGCGCTCATCGGCCTCGATATCGCTGAACAGATCGATGGTGGCAAATTCCTCGGGCATGAGGTTGCCAAATCCCAGGTTGATGCGCTTGACCGGTCGTTTGGGATCGACAGTCTGCGCCCAGAGCTCATCGAAATAGCCCATGATCTTCTTAAACGAATTGGTACGCTCGGGCAGCTTTCGCGAGGCGTTAGAGTGCGCAAAGAGTGCGGCATAGCCACCGCGCGGTTTGCCGCCATGCTCTCCCACAAAGATGCCATCGATTGCCTGCGCTTCGCGCACCAGGCGACGCCGTTCGTCATCGCGCTGGACGGGCTTGGGCGCACGGGGCGCGAGCTCGGGGCCGGCGGTTGCGGTGGGTTCGATACTCGATGTGCTCGAGCGCAGGTGCCCGCATCCGTCCACATACTGCGCTGTACCGCTGGCGTCGAGGCGGCGTATGTCGGCGCGTTCGCTCGCGTAGCCCACAAAGAGCGAGATGCTGTCGCAGACCACGTGCTTAACGACCAAGTCTAAAACGGCGTTGTCGACCATCTCGCGCAAGACGGTATAGGCCTGTTCGTAGGCATAACCCTTCGAGAGCACCTGTCCTGTGGTGGTCGAAGTTGCCTGCGGGCGATAGGCTTGGATATCGGCGATGGTTGTCGGCTCGCGTCCGAAGGCGTGATCGATAAGATATTCGGCATTGACGCCGAGCTCGTCGTAGAGCAGGTTTTCGTCGAGCGCCGCGACGCCCATCAGATCGTAGACGCCGTATTTTTCGAGTCGTGCTGCCACGCCGGGCCCGATGCCCCAGATGTCGGTGATGGGGCGGTGAGGCCAGATTTCCTTGCGAAAGGTCTCGTCGTCGAGTATGCCGATGCGGCTGGGTACGTGCTTGGCGGTAATGTCGAGCGCTACCTTGGCTTGGAATAGGTTGGGGCCGATGCCGACCGTCGCCGTGATGCCGGTGCGCGCGAGGACCTCATCGCGCAACATGCAGGCAAAGCCTTTGGCATTAGTGTGGTAGAGGTCTAGATAGGGCGTCACGTCGATAAAGCATTCGTCGATTGAATAGACGTGAATGTCTTGCGGGCTCACGTATTCCAGATAGATCCCGTAGATTTGCGCCGACACTTCCATGTAATGCTGCATGCGCGGTACGGCCTTGATGTAGTCGATGCCGTCGGGAATTTCGAACAGACGGCAGCGATTGTGTATCCCGAGGTCCTTCATGGCCTGTGTGATGGCGAGGCAGATGGTCGTGCGTCCGCGTGATTCATCGGCAACGACCAGGTTGGTGGTGAGTGGATCGAGCCCGCGGTCCACGCACTCGACGCTGGCATAAAACGTCTTGAGGTCGATGCAGATGTAGGTGTGCTGCTCGTGCGCCACGCGTCCTCCCATCAAACACATGTTCTTATCGAATACCTGTTCGATAATACCCGCTCGACCGGACACCGTCAAAACCTGTCCCTTTTTGGCGGGTATGGTCGTGCGGCTGCATCGGGTTTTTAACGCAGCTGTAAAGAGTGCGAAACAGCCCGGAAAACCTCGCTTCGTAGCATGGGCCTAACGATTGGTACCGCCTATATGCACGGAAGGTTGTGGAAAAGATGGTCAATTATGGGTTTGGTATGCCGACGCGCCTTGTTGCGGATGGAGACGTGGCTCGCTGGTGCGGACGATTGGTCGCTCACTACGGTGGCACCAAGGCGCTGGTCGTGCTGGGCGGAGACAAGCATACGCGCGATGAGCTTGTCTCGGCGGCACTCGGCTCGCTTGATCGGGCCCTACTCGAGCGTGTGCTTTTCCGCTGCGGATCGGTTGAGGGCGACGGGGGAGACGAGCTGGTCGACGAAGCCGTGGCCCTGGCGACCGACGAAGGCGTGGACTTTGTCCTGGCGATTGGCGATGCCGATACTGCTGGCTTTGCGCGCGAGCTCGCGCGGCGCATGGCGGCGCTCGATTCCGGCGAAGACGGCTTTGTGCCTTATGGATGCATTGTCTCGGAGGGCAAGGTACCTGCTGTCGTGGGAGCCGGCGAGGTGCCCGTTTTTGCCATCATTGCGCCCGAACTGCTGGAGGACATCGGGTCTCCTCTGCGCGAGCTGCTCGGCAGTGTGTGCGCCGCGGCCTAATATCTGCCATAAAGGGATGGGTTATTTTTGGTAGGTAAAGCGTTTGACCTGCCAAAATAAGCCTGTCCCTTTTTGATCGGTTGCCGTTTGGGGGCCGATTGGCAACGCTCGCTGATTGTAGTCTTGACCTGCGCTAGAATAGTGGCATCTGAATGTCCGGGCGCATGGAGGCGTGCGCCCGTATGCTGAGGAGGACTCTATGGCAACTGTTGCCGCACCTATCGATGCTACGTCGACTGCCGCTTGGAAGGCACTCGAGGCTCATCAGGAGAAGCTCGAGGCTGAAGGTATCGACCTCAAGGCCTGGTTCGCTGCTGACGCCGACCGCGTGAACAAGCTGAGCTTTGACGCCGGTGACCTGCACTTCGATCTGTCGAAGAACCTGGTGACCGATGAGACCGTCAAGCTGCTGTGCGATCTTGCCCGTGAGGTGAAGCTCGAGGAGCGCCGCGACGCCATGTTCTCCGGCGAGCACATCAACACCACCGAGGACCGCGCCGTCCTGCACACCGCGCTGCGCCGCCCGGCAAGCGAGAAGGGCCAGCTCATCGTCGACGGCCAGGACGTCGTCGCCGACGTGCACGAGGTCCTCGATCGCATGTATGCCTTCGCCGAGCGCGTGCGCTCCGGTGAGTGGAAGGGCGTTACCGGCAAGAAGATCGAGCACCTGGTGTCCATCGGCATCGGCGGCTCCGATCTGGGCCCGGTCATGGCTTACGAGGCTCTGCGTCCCTATGCCGACGCCGGTATCGACTGCCGCTATATCTCCAACATCGACCCCAACGACCAGGCCGAGAAGCTTAAGGGCCTGGATCCCGAGACCACGCTCGTGATCATCGTCTCCAAGACCTTCACCACGCTCGAGACCCTCACCAACGCCCGCGAGGTCAAGACCTGGATGCTCGAACAGCTCAAGGCTCAGGGCGCCATCGACGGCTCCGATGAGCAGAACGCCGAGGCCGTGGCAAAGCACTTCGTCGCCGTTTCCACCGCGCTCGAGAAGGTCGAGGCCTTCGGCATCGACCCTGCCAACGCCTTCGGCTTCTGGAACTGGGTCGGCGGCCGCTATTCTGTTGACTCCGCCGTGGGCCTGTCGCTGATCGTCGTGCTCGGCCCCGAGCGCTTCCAGCAGTTCCTCGAGGGCTTCCACGCCATCGACGAGTACTTCTGCAATACCCCGCTCGAGAACAACGCCGTCGCGCTAATGGGCCTGTTCAACGTCTGGTACGTCAACTTCTTCGGTTCCAAGAGCCATGCCGTGCTGCCGTACTGCCAGTACCTGCACCGTTTCCCGGCCTACCTGCAGCAGCTCACCATGGAGTCCAACGGCAAGCATGTCCGTTGGGACGGCAGCGCCGTGACCTCCGACACCGGTGAGATCTTCTGGGGCGAGCCCGGCACCAACGGCCAGCATGCCTTCTACCAGCTGCTGCACCAGGGCACCGTGGTGGTTCCGGCCGATTTCATCGCCTTCGCCAATACCGCAAACCCTGCGACCGACAGCGGTCAGGACGTGCATGAGCTGTTCCTGGGCAACTTCCTGGCCCAGACCAAGGCACTCGCCTTTGGCAAGACTGCCGACGAGGTTCGTGCCGAGGGCACGCCCGAGCAGATCGTCCCGGCCCGTTGCTTTGAGGGCAACCGCCCGACGACCTCGATCTTCGGCGACACGTTGACCCCGTTCGCACTCGGCGAGCTCATCGCCCTGTACGAGCACATCAC
>DBEXMY010000094.1:0-3925 GCA_048168905.1 Collinsella sp.
GTTTCGCTCAGATCGAGGAGTAGCCATGGATCTGCCCATCAGCTTGCAAGACATCACGTATGCCGAGAACTATCTGGCGCAGGGCGACCTGGCTACGGCGACGCCGCTGCTGGAGCGTCTGGTGGAGCTCGCCGAGGAGTAT
Source organism: Collinsella sp. (assembly GCA_048168905.1). GTDB lineage: Bacteria > Actinomycetota > Coriobacteriia > Coriobacteriales > Coriobacteriaceae > Collinsella. Next base: position 143 of record DBEXMY010000094.1, read on the forward strand.
ATCGACGCTGAGTGCAAGACGGAGGAGAAGCGTCAATACTTTAGCTTCGATAGCAAGTTTGAGCGCTTGGCCTATCGCCGCGTGGAGAAGGATCCGCGCGAGCTCGTGCAGGTCGAGGTGCCGTTTGACCGCCTGTACTCTGACATGGCGTTTGCCTACATTCGCCAGCAGGATTATGTGAGTGCTCGCAACGCCTTGATGCAGGCCGTGCGCTGGGACCCCATGAACTGCAACTACCGCCTGGATCTGGCCGAGCTGTTCCGCGCTCTCGAGGACAAGCAGGAATGGGCATCGCTCTCGTTCTCGGTGCTGGAGCGTGCAAGCGATGGCAAGTGCGCCGCCCGCGCTTACGCCAATCTAGGTCAGTACTTCTTGGAGCCCGAGACCGAGAACGTTTCGGCTGCCGTGGGCTGCGCGCGTCTGGCGCTGCGCCTGGCGCCCAACGATGCGCATACGACGCGCCTGCTCAACAAGATCCATACCACCTATCCGGATGCCGCCGATGAGAGCGACGACCACGTGATGGGTGAACTGGCCCTGCAAGGCGTGCCGACCTCGCCTTCGGCCGAGATTGCCATCTGCCTGATTATGTGCGCGACCGATGCTGCAAGCGACGGCGACAAGCAGGAGGCGACGCGCCTGACGGTACGTGCTCGCGACTTGGTGGGCGAGGAGGCCTGCGCGGCGATTATCAAACTGGTGCGCGAGAGCGATGCCGAGCTCAATGCCGAGCGCAAGGCAAAGCGCGAGGCTGCGGGCTCAAACGCCGATGGCGCCAAGGAGGCCGGCGATGCCCAGTAAGCGCGAGCGCAAACTCATTTCCAAGAATCGCTCGGCACATCACGAGTACTTTATCGATGAGACGTTTGAGTGCGGTATTGAGCTGAGTGGCACCGAGGTCAAGTCGATTCGCGAGCGCGCCTGCCAGATCACCGATACCTTCGCGCTGATCCGCGGCGGGGAGTGCTGGCTCGTCGGCCTGCATATCCACCCTTATAGCCATGGTGGCGTGTGGAATCGCGATCCTGACCGTCGGCGTCGTCTGCTGCTGCACCGCAAGGAGATCGACTTTCTTGACGGCAAACTTCGCAACCGTGGTTATGCGCTGGTTCCGTTGGAGCTCTACTTTAATACCGACGGCCGCGTAAAGCTGCTGCTGGGTCTGGGTCGCGGCAAGAAGCTCTACGACAAGCGCGAGGACATGGCCAAGCGTGATGTCCAACGCGAGATCGACCGCGCCCTTAAGGAACGCAACCGCTAGGCACTCTGTATAAGTTGCGGTGGAATACGGACTGTTTTGCCTGTTTGAGGGGCTATTCAGTCCCTATTTCACCGCAACTGCGGGCGTCTCATCTCCCTTACTGTTCTGACACATATGTCTCAAAGGTGGCGTCCGTTATGGGCGCCGCCTTTTTTGTGGGTACATACATCCATGAGGTACCAACCCGGGTTAGGGGAGTGATCGTTATGGACAAAACTGCGTTCTTTACCATGCCGAGCGGTCTGTACGTGGTGAGCGCCGCGGCAGACGGGCTGCGCGCCGGCTGCGTCATCAACACGGCGGTGCAGGTGACGTCCATGCCGCCGCGAATTTCGGTTGCCGTGAACAAGGACAACGTCACGTCTGGTGTTATCTCGTCTGCCAAGGCCTTTGCGCTGACCGTGATCGATCAGACGGCCGATATGCTCTACATTGGCAACTTTGGGTTCCGCACCAGCAGCGACTATGACAAGTTTGCCAAGTACGAGACCCGCGAGACGGCTCTTGGCATGCCCTATGTTCCCGAGCACGCGGCGGCCTTGTTTAGCTGCCATTTGATTGACACTGTTGACGTGGGCACACACCTGCTCTTTATTGGCGAGGTTGAGGATGCCGAGCGCCTGAGCGGCGAGACTCCGTTGACCTATGACTACTACCATAAGGTGCTAAAGGGCAAAACGCCGCCTAAGGCGTCTTCGTACCAAGGGTAGAAATGGTGGAAAATTACTTGCATTATATTATTGAGAATATATACTAATAAGCAAGTACACCAGCAGTCACGTTCGAGAGGAGAACATCATGGCTGAGGAAAAGAAGACGTACAGGTTCGTGTGCACCGTTTGCGGTTATGAGGTTGAGGTCGATACGCCCGAGCTGCCCGAGGATTACGTGTGCCCGGTCTGCGGCGTCGGTCCCGATCAGTTTGAGCTCGTCGAAGAGTAACTCGCAGATACGCGATTTGCAGCAACACATAGCTCTGTCCAAGGGTCCCGGTCGGATATTCCGGCCGGGTCCCTTTTACTCCGTCCCCAAGGGATCACGGCTGCTGTTAGCCGATCCAGTCTGTCGTGAGTCCGGCCGACCTTTGGTCTCAATCTGTAACATCTAGCAGTGAAAACGGGGTCTACGTGTTACAGATTGAGACAAACGGAGCTGTCCCTCGGAATGATCTCGATCTGTAACATCTAGACATCAAAAGCGGGTCTAGATGTTACAGATCGAGACGTTTGCCTAGGTAGGTGCCCCGCCCCATTACATCCCTGTCAACAACACGACATCGAGAATCGTCACGATGACGCCGATCCCTACGAGCAGCGCGTTGAGCGGGCGCGAGTTGGCGTATTTGCCCATGACGCGGGGCGAACTGGTGAGTCGTATGAGCACAAAGACCGTAATCGGCAGCTGAAGCGACAGCAGTGCCTGACTCCAAATGAGACCCTCAAAAGGATTCGGGACGACCAGGCACGCCGCCACTGCGCCGACGAAACAGGTCGCCACCCCGATTGAGGAATGTCGGTCGTGGATGTCGTATTCCTCATCGAACATGCCCGCGGTGATGGTGCCCGCTGCCATGCCCGCCGTCACACTGCTCGATAGGCCCGCGAACAGCAGTGCCACTGCAAAGATGGTCGAGCTTGCCGGGCCCAGAATGGGGGAGAGCGTGGCCGCTGCGACGGCGAGGTCGTCTACGACAATGCCGTGCGCAAAGAAGGTCGTTGCGGCCAGGATGACCATGGCCGAGTTGATTGCCCAGCCCACACCCATCGAAAAGAGCGTGTCGAAGAGCTCGTAGCGCAGACGTTCTTCGATAACCTGCTCGCCTTGGCCTTCGAAGTGCATGGATTGGATGACCTCGGAGTGCAGGAAGAGGTTGTGGGGCATAACGACCGCGCCTAGGACACTTACGATAATCGCGGCCGAGCCGGTGGGCATACGGGGTGTGATCCAGCTTGTGGCGGCTTGCGGCCAGTCGACGTTGACTAGTGCAAGCTCGGCCAAAAACGAGAGTCCTACCACGCCCACGAAGGCGATGATCCAGCGTTCGGCGCGTTTGTAGGAGCTTGTCATGAGCATCGCCATCGATACTGCCGCCACGATGACGCAGCCCGCGCGCACGGGCAGCCCAAAGAGCATTTGAAGGGCAATCGCGCCGCCCAGGACCTCGGCCATGGCGGTGGCGATGGTCGCGAGATAGGCGCTGCCGAGCACGGCGCGTCCCACGATGCGGGGGAGAAAGCGGGTCGTGGCCTCGGCGAGACAGGCGCCCGTGGCGATACCCAGATGCGCCGCGTTGTGCTGCAGCACAATGAGCATAATCGTGGACAGCGTGACGATCCACAGCAGCGCGTAGCCAAACTGCGAGCCCGCGGCCATATTGGAGGCCCAGTTGCCCGGGTCGATAAAGCCGACGGTCACGAGCAGTCCGGGGCCGATGTGCCGCGCAATGTCTAGGCCTCCGTGACCGCCGGTGCGTCGGGAGCCAAAATGATGTTTGAGATGGTTGAGCATGGTGAGCTCCTGCG
>DBEXMY010000095.1:0-11105 GCA_048168905.1 Collinsella sp.
TGTGTCCCCGCGGCGCTGTACTATGTGTTGGACTTGAATTTGCGCAGGGCCGAAGCCCTTGTGCACGATGACGAAAGGAGGCTGCGTGGCAGGCTGGAATCTAACCGGCAATGCCGTTTCCGCCGAATTTGACGGCTCGGACGATCAGGAGCGCAAGGAGCTCAGCGTGAGCCAGGCGGTGGAGATCGCCGCTGGTGCGCTCGATGCCATTCCGCAGCTGAGTGTCCTGGGCGAGGTCACGGGTTTCCGTGGTCCCAACGCCCGAAGCGGCCACTGCTACTTCCAGATTAAAGACGACTCGGCCGCCGTCGACTGCATCATCTGGAAGGGCGCCTATCTCAAGCGTACCTTCGATCTGCGTGACGGCATGCAGGTGAGCTTTAAGGGCAGCTTCAACCTCTATAAGCCCACGGGTCGTATGAGCTTTGTCGCTCGCTCGTTTTCGCTGGCGGGGGAGGGTCTGCTGCGTCAACAAGTGGCGCAACTGGCCGAAAAGCTACGCCGTGAGGGTCTGATGGACGAAGCGCGCAAGCGCCGCATACCGGTGTTCTGCTCCCGCGTGGCGGTCGTCACCTCGCTTTCGGGTGCCGTAATCGACGACGTCAAGCGCACGCTGCGTCGTCGCAACCCGCTCGTCGAGCTCGTCTGCGTGGGCGCAAAGGTCCAGGGCGAGGGTGCGCCGGCAGAGCTTATTGAAGGCTTGCGCCGCGCCGCTGCCATTACGCCGGCGCCCGACTGTATTTTGCTCGTGCGTGGTGGCGGTTCCTTCGAGGACCTCATGACCTTTAACGACGAGGAGCTTGCCCGCGCGGTGGCGGCTTGCCCTGTGCCCGTGGTGACCGGCATTGGCCATGAGCCCGATACCTCGATTTGCGACATGGTGAGCGACCGCCGCGCCTCCACGCCCACGGCGGCGGCCGAATCGGTGGCGCCGGCCATGACGGAGTTGGCCGATGTGCTCGAGGCGCGCCATCAGCGTCTTGGTGCCGCGATGGCATCGATGATTGGGTCGGCCCAGGTCGACCTGGAGATGCTCGATCAGCGTGGCCGTCGTTCCTGGGATACCTATACGGCTCGCTTGGGCGACGCGCTCGATGCGGCCGCATGCCGCCCGTGTCTCAACGATCCGACATTTATGGTCGAGCGTCGTGAGTCAGAGCTTGCCTTGACGGCCGATCGTTTGTCCGGTGCCATAACGCGCTCGGTCGGGGCGTTCCGATCCAGCTTTGAACGCCTGCCCGAGCGTCTGGCTACAAGCACCTCGGGACTCGATGGCAAGCGCCATGCGCTCACGCTTGCGAGTTCCCGTCTGGAGCATCAGGGGCGCACGATGCTCAGCAAACCCGCGTCCGACCTGGGCCGAGCTGCCGCGTCGCTCGATGCCCTGTCGCCGCTCAAGGTGCTTGCCCGAGGCTATTCCATCGCGTACAGCGATGATGGTGTGGCTACGAGCGCCAAGACCTTTAAGCCTGGCGACGCCATTCGCGTGCGCATGGCAGACGGCAACGTGGCAGCAACGGTCAATACGGTCGAGTAGGCCGCGTTTCATAGCGATAAACCTTTAGGAAAGGAAACAGATATGGCAGAGAAGACCCCGGTCGAGCAGCTTACGTACAAGCAGGCCTCGCAGGAGCTGGAGCTCATCATCCGCAGCCTGGAGTCGGGCGACATGGAGCTCGAGGAGTCGCTCGAGAGCTATACCCGCGGCGTCGAGCTCCTCAAGAGCCTGCGCACCCGCCTGTCCGATGCCGAGCAGAAGGTCTCGGTACTCCTGAAGGACGTCGACGGCAACGACGTGCTCGCCGACGGCGAAGCCGCCAACACCGACGACAACCTCTCGTTCTAACCATCCCGACCAAATATAATTACCTTGGTCTGTGAGAAAGGAACCAACCATGTGCGATTGCATCTTCTGCAAAATTGCCAACCACGAGATCCCCTCGACCGTTGTCTATGAGGACGACCAGGTCATCGCCTTCGACGACCTCAACCCCCAGGCGCCGGTTCACACGCTCGTGATCCCCAAGAAGCACTACAGCGATATCGCCGATAACGTGCCGGCCGAGACCATGGGCGCCATGGCTCACGCCATCCAGGAGGTCGCTAAGGCCAAGGGCTTGGAGGACGGTTTCCGCGTCATCTCCAACAAGGGCGTCAACGCCGGTCAGACCGTCATGCACTTCCACATGCACGTCCTCGGCGGCAAGAACCTGGGCGAGAACCTCATCTGAGGACGCACGGCCCGTCGCCTTGGCTGCCTTTGGAGTAACCTATGCAGTTTTCTCAACTCGAATACCTTCAAGCGGTAGCGAACTACGGCGGCGTGCGCAAAGCGGCTCGCGCCGTTCACGTGAGCCCACAGGCTGTTTCGTCGGCAATTAAGAAACTGGAGTCTGAGTATCAGATCGTTTTGCTCAACCGATCGGCGGGGGAGGCTGTTTTGTCTCCGGCGGGCAGAGAATTTGCACGTCGTGCACGCGTGATCCTGGCACAAGTCGACGATCTCAAAAAGTACGCTCAATCGAGGGACGACGGCGTCTCGCCTGACGGCCATTTCCGTCTTTACGCCCCCTGCCTTCATGGGCGGGGGCGCCTTTTTGCCGAAAACTGGTATGACTCGTTTGAAAGCTCGCACCCTCAGATTCACCTTGATGTGTGGCATCAGCCAACGGCTACATGCTTTGAATCACTTGTGCTTGGCATTTCGGATGCGGCCATCTCATTTGAGGAACCAAGGGACAGTGTCCTTTCTTCAAAATATTTGGGTGAAAAGGAGCTCAAGGTTCTTTCATGCCCAGCAGGTCATCAATCTGTTGACGCTATGACCATCCGTGAGTTACTGGGCGGCAGGCTCGCTGTTCCCATTAATTTGTCGCCCTGTCTCAATGCAATCAATCAATGTCCTGAAGCTCAGCTGGTTAATTTCCGCTTTCGCGATGTCGAATACGGAAACAGGGCACAGGCTGAGTTTCTTCAGGCCGGGGGATTGATATTGAGTTTTTCTGGCTCTTCTCTCGCATCAGATGGACTGGAAGTGAGCGAGTGCTCCATTGAAGGCTCGCATGACGTAGCCTTGCCCATCTACTTTTGCTATCGACAAAATGCCTGGACCGATCGACACCAGACGGTATTTCTTCACCTATTGCGTCATCTCGCTTCGTGAGGCCATTTGGCCTCGTGGCGTCAAGTGAATGTTGACGCCTTGTAACACATGACTGACGGCTTTGCCTTCATGCTTTTCCAAGATTTCGGCTTGGGTTATTGGTTCTTGGAGGGCGGAGTATGAAAAACCGTACGGTTTTGCTTTATATGACGTTCGTTTTTCTGTCGAACTTCAGCACCATCTTGTATTTTCTGACGGTTTACCTTGAATTCGTCGGATTCTCGATGGTGGCGATTTCTAGCATGATGATTGCATATCAAGTGAGCAAGTTCATCCTTGAAGTTCCCACTGGCTATATTGCTGATAGGTTTGGACGAAAGACAAGCGGCCTCGTTGGCGTCGTGGGAATGCTTGGATACTACGCCGCCCTGCTTCTCGTCCGTTCTCCTCTGCTTTTAATCGGTGCGTTTGCCCTTAAAGGTTTTGCCGTTGCATGTGTGAGCGGATCCATCGAAGCGATTTACATCGACAGCGTCTCTCAGGACCAGCTCGTAAGACTTAATGTCGTTGAGCGATTTGTTTTCTATGCCTCTTATGCCATCTCCGCTTGCGTGGGCGGTTTCATTTCGTCTGTCGGTGCATATCTCATTGGTCTTTCGGCAGATATCATCGCAATGGTGTTGACGTTGGTTGTCGTTGTCTGCATTCCTGAGATGCAAAGAGGGAGCACTGCGGGGACACCTGAGCGTGGAATTAGCCCGAAGATGATCGGTGCTGCTATTGCGTGTAATGGCATTCTTCGTTCAGCGTTCATCACGGACTGTTCTCAGGCATTTGCTTTTGTCGCCCTGGAAGACTTTTTCTCGCTGCTGCTTGCGGGTCGCGGAATGAATGCCGTTGCTTCGGGTGTGACCATTGCGGTCCAGCTCCTTGCCTCGGCCTCCATAGGGTTTATTGTGCCCAGTGCGATTACTCGTGTCGACAAAGGCCGTTTTGCGTGTATATGCGGCATCATTCGCTTAGTATTGACAGCTTTGTTTTTGATTCCCCTTACTCCGGCTAATTTGCTGCCCGTGTTCTATGTGCTGCAGACGGTTGCGTACTCGTTGTTTGCCCCAATCAAATACTCAGTTTTTCAAAATGCTGCCGATTCTTCGATGCGCTGTTCACTGATTTCGGTTCAAAGCCAGATGGTGGCGGTGGGTGCCGTTCTTTTCTATCTGCTCAACGCTGTGTTGAGTAGCGTTGCAGGCATTCGAGTCGTATTGTTTGTTGCGCTCGGGATTTCTTCCTTGGTGTATATCCCCGCGCTATTTCGTCTTACAAGTCAAAGGCCATGAGTATTTAGGCACCGATAACTTATATATCAACGCAATAAACCCGAGCGCGAGGGCGTTTGGGTTTATTATTGAAGCGTATGTAACCTGGCGGCGCCACACCGCCTGTTAGTAGGGAGACACATGAACGTTCTGGTCGTCAACGCGGGATCTTCGACCCTTAAGTATCAGGTCATCGACACCAAGTCCCATAAGGTGTCCGCAAAGGGCTCCTGCGAGCGCGTCTGCTTTACCGGTGGTACCTTCACCCATGCCGCCAATGGCTCCAAGAAGGTGACCGAGAACATCGAGTTCCCCGACCACAAGGTCGCCATCGAGGTCGTCCTGAAGGACCTTGAGGCCAACGGCGTCAAGATCGAGGGCATCGGCCACCGTATCGTTCAGGGTGGCTGGTACTTCGGCGATTCCTCCCTCGTCGACGAGGACGTCCTCGCCAAGATCCGCGAGGTCGCCCCGCTGGCGCCGCTGCACAACAACCCCGAGGCCAACGTTATCGAGTACTGCCTGGAGCAGTATCCCGATCTGCCCAACGTTACGGTCTACGACACCGCTTTCCACTTCAACATGCCCGAGGTCGCCAAGACCTACGCCCTTCCCAAGGATGTTTGCGACAAGCTGCACATCCGTAAGTACGGCGCCCACGGCACCAGCTACCGTTACATCTCCAAGAAGGTCGCCGAGATGACCAACGGCGAGGCTCGCAAGGTCGTCGTGTGCCATATCGGCTCCGGCGCTTCCCTGTGCGCCATCGAGGACGGCAAGTGCATGGACACCACCATGGGCTTGACGCCGCTCGACGGCGTCATGATGGGCACCCGCTGCGGCTCCATTGACCCGGCTACCGTGTGCTACCTGCAGCGCGAGGGTGGCTACACCTTCGACGAGGTCGACGAGATGATGAACAAGAAGTCCGGCCTTTTGGCTGTGACCGGCGGCAAGACCAACGACTGCCGCAACGTCGAGGAGCTCGCCGCCGCTGGTGACCCCGATGCTCAGCTCGCCTTCGACATGTTTGTCTACAAGATTGCCGCCAAGGCTGCCGAGATGGCTACTTCTATGTGCGGTATGGACACCCTGGTCTTTACTGCCGGCATCGGCGAGCACGCTCCGGCTGTCCGCGCTGGCGTGGCCGACCGTCTGGCCTTTATGGGCGTCAAAATGGATCATGCCCGCAACGCCCTGCGTGGCGACGGCGCTTGGTGCCTGTCCGCCAAGGATTCCAAGGTCAAGATTTTCGTCATCCCCACGGACGAGGAGTTCATGATCGCTTCCGACGTCGAGCGCATCGTCAACGGCAAATAATTGCAAGAGGGGAGGGGCTGGACGACCGAGCGCCGTTCGGCCCCTCTTTTGTGCTCGTTGGGCGATATGCCTGATAGCTATTTATCAAGTTGTGATAACTTCTTATTAAAATGCGGCCGCCTTAAGGGGTCTGCGTCGACCGTATTGCACTGCAAAGGAGTCTCATGAACGTACTTGTTGTTAACGCCGGCAGCTCAAGCCTCAAATACCAGCTTTTGGATACCGATACTCGCGAGGTTTTCGCCAAGGGCAACTGCGAACGTATCGGTTCGGACATGGGCATCTTTGGCCACTCCGAGAACGGTGGCGCCAAGCAGACCGAGGAGGTCCCCTTCCCGGATCATCGTTCGGCTATCGCGCGTGTGCTCGAGGAGTTCGAGAAGACCGACTTTACGATCGATGGCATCGGCCACCGTATCGTTCAGGGTGGCTGGCACTTCGATGATTCCGCGGTCGTCGACGACGAGGTCATGACTAAGATTCTCGAGGTGGCCCCGCTCGCCCCGCTGCACAATTACGGCGAGGCCGCAGCAATCGAGTATTGCCGCGAGAAGTATCCGGAGCTGCCCAACGTCGCCGTCTTTGATACCTCGTTCCACATGACCATGCCCGAGGTCGCCTACACCTACGCGCTGCCCAAGGACGTGTGCGATAAGTACCACGTGCGCAAGTACGGTGCCCACGGCACGAGCCACCGCTATGAGTGGATGATGGCCAAGGAGATCCTGGGCTCGCGCTGCCACCGTCTGCTTTCGTGCCATCTGGGCAACGGCGCTTCGCTCGCCGCCATCGAGGACGGCGTGTGCCGCGATACCACGATGGGCCTCACGCCGCTCGACGGCCTGATGATGGGTACCCGTTGCGGCTCCATCGACCCGGCTACCGTGTGCTACCTGCAGCGCGAGGGCGGCTACAGCTATCAGGAAGTCGATGACATGATGAACAAGCAGTCTGGTCTGCTTGCCATCTCGGGTATCTCCAACGACGCCCGCGACATCCGCACGCGCGCCTCCGAGGGCGACGAGCGCTGCCTGCTCGCCTTCGATATGTTCGCCTACAAGGCCATGCAGCAGGCCGGCTCTATGATTGCATCCATGGCGGGCGTGGACACCATCACCTTTACCGCCGGCATCGGCGAGAACGACTGGTCGATCCGCAAGGCCTTCTGTGACTGCTTTGAGTGGCTGGGCGTGCGCATCGACAATAACAAGAACCGCGAGGCCGTGGGCAACGGCCCGCAGGTCATCAGTGCCGCCGGTTCCGCCGTCACGGTCATGGTCATCCCCACCGACGAGGAATACATGATCGCCCACGACGTCGAGCGTCTGACCAAGAACAACTAACGCGCGCATTTGCAAGTAAACGAAAGGCCTCCAGAGCAACAGCTCCGGAGGCCTTTTTGCTAGCAGGTGGAAATTCCTGTCCCGAGGGGATATGTCCGCTACTCAGCCATCTGAGCCTGGACGGCGGTGATGGCTACGACACCCACGATGTCGTCGGCAGAGCAGCCGCGCGACAGATCGTTGACCGGCTTGGCGATGCCCTGCAGGATGGGGCCGTAAGCGTCGGCGCCAGCGAAGCGCTGGACCAGCTTGTAGCCGATGTTGCCTGCCTCGAGGTCGGGGAACACGAGCACGTTGGCCTTACCGGCGACGGAGGAGCCGGGAGCCTTGAGCTGGGCGACGGTGGGGACGATGGCGGCATCGAGCTGCAGGTCGCCGTCGATGGCGAGCTCGGGAGCCTTCTCCTTGCAGAACTTCACGGCCTCCTGGACCTTCTTGGCGACCTCGCCACCGGCGGAGCCCATGGTGGAGTAGGAGAGCATGGCCACGTGCGGCTCCACATTGCCCATGAAGGTGGACCAAGAGTGAGCGGAGGCGATGGCGATCTCGGAGAGCTCATCGGAGGACGGGTTGATGTTGAGGCCACAGTCAGCGAAGATCAGCGTGCCGTCGGTGCCGAACTGCGGGGTATCGGTGCACATCACGAAGAAGGCAGAGACCAGCTTGGTGCCCGGGGCGGTCTTGAGGATCTGCAGCGCGGGGCGCAGAGTGTCGGCGGTGGAGTGGCAGGCGCCGGAGACCAGGCCGTCGGCGTCGCCCATCTTGACCATCATGGTGCCAAAGTAGGTGGCGTCCATCACCTGGGCGCGAGCCTGCTCGATGGTAACGCCCTTCTTGGCGCGGAGCTCGGCAAACTTCTGCGCGTACTCCTCGTGCTTCTCGGCGTTGCGCGGGTCGATGACGGTAGCGCCGGGAACGTCGATCTCGTCGGGGTTGCCCAGGATGACGATCTTTGCCAGGCCCTCCTCGATGATCTTGGTGGCGGCGACGATGGTACGCGGGTCCTCGCCCTCGGGCAGGACGATGGTCTTAAGGTCGGCCTTGGCGGCAGACTTCATACGGTTTAGGAAATCGCTCATGTTACTCCTTACAAGCGTTTCGCTAAGCTCCAGGCCCTCGGCTGCACACGAATAAACCCGCTGCTAGCGGGTTTACCTTTCAATAATGTACGCCGCGGTGCTTGAGCTTTCCTTGTGTGGCAAGCTCATTATAGGACGCATTAGCGCTATAATCGCTCTGATAAATATGTCTCGAAGAATGTTCGAGAAAAGCCCAGCTAACGAGCCCGTGGCTTTTGACAAGGAGTATCGATGCAGATTACCTCAGGCTTGCCTGAAGGCTTTAACGCCGGCGCGTACGACATGATTGTCGTCGGTGCTGGATATGCCGGTGCCGTTTGCGCCCGCCGTCTTGCCGAAACCATCGGCTATCGTGTTGCCGTTTTGGAGCGCCGTAGCCACATTGCGGGCAATGCCTTCGACTGCACTGACGAGGCGGGAATCCTTGTCCACGAGTATGGCCCGCACATCTACCATACCTTTAACGAGCGCGTGCATAACTTCCTGTCGCGCTTTACCAAGTGGACTGACTACCAGCACAAGGTGCTCGCCAACATCAACGGTACCCTTATGCCCGTGCCCTTTAACCATGCGAGCCTTAAGCTCGCCTTTGGCGATGAGCGCGGCGAGGAGCTGTATCAGAAGCTCGTGGAGACCTTTGGCAAGGACGTCAAGGTGCCCATCATGGAGCTGCGCAAGAAGAACGACCCGGATCTTGCCGAGGTCGCCGATTACGTCTACGAGAACGTCTTTTTGCATTACACCATGAAGCAGTGGGGCCAGACGCCCGATCAGATCGATCCCTCGATCACCGGCCGCGTTCCCGTCTTTGTGGGCGATGATGACCGCTACTTCCCGCAAGCTCCCTTCCAGGGCATGCCGCAGGAGGGCTACACGGCGCTCTTTGAGCACATGCTCGACCACGACCTGATCGACGTGTTCTGCGACGTGGACGCCCGTGACCTCTTTGAAATCGACGAGACTACCGTCAAGATCGACGGCAAGGTCTACGGCGGCGAGATTGTCTATACCGGTCCGCTCGATGAGCTGTTCAACCTCGACTTGGGTGCGTTGCCGTACCGCACGCTCGATATGAAGTTCGAGACGCTCGATATGGACCAGTTCCAGCCCGTGGGCACCGTCAACTACACCACGAGCGAGGACTACACGCGTATCACCGAGTTCAAGAACATGACCGGTCAGGTCCTGCCCGGCAAGACCACCATCATGAAGGAGTACTCTAAGGCCTATACGCCCGGCTCGGACGAGACGCCGTACTACGCCATTCTTGAGCCCGAGAACCGTGAGCTCTATGAGCGCTATCTTGAGCGCGTCCAGAACCTGACGAACTTCCACCCGGTGGGTCGTCTGGCCGAGTATCGTTACTACGATATGGACGCTGTGACCAATTCCGCCCTCGATCTTTCGGATGAGATTATCGCCTGCCATGCATAAAGTCATAACATTCGGTATTCCCTCGTATAACGCCGCCAAGGACATGGACCATTGCATCACCTCCATCTTGGAGGGGAGCAATTACGCCACCGATATCGAGATTATCGTGGTGGACGACGGCTCCAAGGACGAGACGGCCGATAAGGCCGATGAGTGGGAGGCGCGTTATCCCGGTATCATTCGCGCGGTACACCAGGAGAACGGCGGCCACGGTATTGCCGTCCTTTCGGGTCTGCGCGAGGCACAGGGCACCTACTACAAGGTTGTCGACTCGGACGACTGGCTTGACGGCGCTGCCCTTTCGACCATGCTGTCGATTCTGCGTGGCTTTGAGGAGCGCGACCAGCGCGTTGACCTGTTTATCTCGAACTACGTGTACGAGAAGGTTTACGAGGGCACGCATACCGCTATTGGCTACAAATTTGCCCTGCCGCGCAAAAAGATCTTTTCCTGGGATCAGATCGGTCATTTTCGCCTGGACCAGAACCTACTCATGCACAGTCTGTGCTATCGCACGGATGTGCTGCGCGAGTCTAACCTTCCCATGCCGCCGCACACGTTCTATGTGGACAACATCTACGCCTACGTGCCGCTGCCGCGTTGCAAGACCATGTACTACGCCGACATCGACCTCTACCGCTACTTTATCGGTCGCGAAGGCCAGAGTGTCAACGAGGCAACGATGGTCAAGCGTCTGGACCAGCAGTTCCGTGTTACACGTATCATGATGGAGTCGTACCACCTGTACAGCGATGTTGAGTCGTCGCGCCTGCGTTCGTACATGATGGGCTACTTCACCATGATGATGGCGATCTGCTCGGTGCTCACCAAGCTTTCCGAGGAAGATTGCGCCGACGAGCGCCTAAAGACGCTGTGGAATGATTTGAAGGCCTACGACGAGCGCATGTATCGTCGTGCCCGCTACGGCGTGGTCGGGTTCTTCACCAATCTGCGCGGACGGGCGGGAGACAAAACCACACTCGGCCTATACCGTCTTGCCTCAAAGATCTTCAAATTCAACTAGCTGCCGAGTAATCGCTGCTGATAGGTTGACTGGGCCCCTTGGCCTTTAGTTTGCTACTGCGAACAGTCCTGCTCGCAGTAGCAAAATAAAGGCCAAGGGGCCTCTGCTATAAGAATCGATTGTCAGGGTGCCTGAATTTGAAGATCTTAGACGCGCGGTACACAGGGGCCTGGGCTGAAAAGACTTGGTTGGTAGGTTGCCCGGTGGGGCTTGGTTATGTTTGTCGCGAGTTCCGCACGAGCCGAAGAGCACTTAATGTGCTCTTCGTGCGAGCCAGGACTGTAGAGCAGCAAACATAACCAAGCCCCACCGGGCAACCGGACGAGCTAGTTTACTTTGCGGCGCCGGGGATGCCGTGGGAGGTTTTGGCGGTTTTGGCTCCGTTTACGATGGCAGTTTCCAGGGCCCTTACGGCGAGCATGCCCAGCAGGTCTAGGGGAACGGCGGCGCTTGCCTGGGCGCCCAGTTTGCCGCTGGCGAGGG
>DBEXMY010000096.1:0-1754 GCA_048168905.1 Collinsella sp.
CAGTGCCGTTCTTAAGGCCACGCTTGCCGAGCACCACCTGATACGGGAAGCCCATAAGGTCGTTGTCGGCAAACTTAAAGCCGGGACGCTCATCGCGATCGTCGACGACAACCTCGATACCCTCGGCGCACAGGCCATCAACGATCTGCTCGCAGACGGAAGCGCACTCCTCCTTCTTGGGGTCGAGCGGAATCACCGCAACCTCGTACGGAGCAACGGAGACCGGCCAGACGATGCCGTGCTCGTCGTTGTGCTGCTCTACGACGGCAGCAAGCGAGCGAGACACGCCCACGCCGTAGCAACCCATGATAAGCGGCTTCTCCTTGCCGTCCTCGTCCATAAAGGTGGCACCCATAGCCTCAGAGTACTTGGTGCCCAGCTGGAAGACCTGGGAAACCTCGATGCCGCGAGCAGCAGAGAGCGGCTTGCCGCAGTGCGGGCAGGGATCGCCGGCGACGACGGTGACCAGGTCGGCCCACTCGTCGACGGTAAAGTCGCGCTCGGGACAGGCGCCGGTAAAGTGATAATCGACCTCGTTGGCACCGCAGGCCCACTGCTTGGACTCGCGCAGGCTCTCGTCGCACACCAGACGGATGCCCTCGGGCAGGTTGACCGGTCCGATAAAGCCCTTGTGCAGACCGTTCGCCTGAAGCTCCTCGTCGGTCATCATACGATAGCCCTTGCCGAAGACATGCTCGGCCTTGCAGTCATTGAGCTCGTGGTCGCCCGGGACAATGGCCACGACAGGCTTGCCCTCGGAGTCAATCAACGCCAGCGACTTGCGCGTGCCGTTCTCGGGGAAGCCGAAGAACTTGGCGACGGCCTCGATGGTGCCCATACCCGGAGTCTCGACCTTGGTGAGTGTACCGTCGCCGGGGCCCTCGGTCACAACGACCTTGGTGCTTGCAGCCTCGTCATCGGCAGCAAAACCGCAATCGTCGCAGTAGACGAGCGAAGCCTCGCCGGCGTCGGCCAGCGCCATGTACTCGACGGAGGTGTCGCCGCCGATCTCGCCGGAGTCGGCGACAACGGGCAGAGCCTTGATGTAGCAGCGCTCGCAGATGTTGGCGTAGGCCTGCTTCATCTTGTCGTACTCCTCCTGCAGACTCTCCTGCGTGGCAGAGAAGCTGTAGGCGTCCTTCATGATGAACTCACGACCACGCATTAGGCCAAAGCGGGGACGGAACTCATCGCGGAACTTGTCCTGAATGTGGTACAGGTTGACGGGCAGCTGCTTATAGGAGCGCAGCTCGTTGCGCACCAGGGCCGTGACGGTCTCCTCATGCGTGGGGCCCAGCACAAACTCGCGACCATGACGGTCGTCAAAGCGCACGAGCTCCTTGCCATAGGCATCGATGCGGCCGGACTCACGCCACAGCTCGGCATCGACCATAATGGGCATCATGAGCTCCTGAGCGCCGGCGGCGTCCATCTCGTCGCGCACGATATTCTCGATCTTACGAATCGAGCGCCACGCGAGCGGCAGATAGGAATACAGACCGGCGGCCTCCTTGCGGATCATACCGGCACGAAGCAGCAGACGATGGCTTGCAAGCTCGGCGTCGGCCGGATCCTCTTTGAGTGTCGGCGCATAGAGCTTAGACATATACATTGCTCGAGTCATTTATTTCTCCTCAATAAGCTTGTCGACCTCGGCCATCAGCGCGTCGACAATTTGATCCTCAGCGCCTGTACCAATGAGCTGGCCCTGCGCAAAGAGCAGAGCCTGACCACGTCCTCAAGCACCGCCCCGG
>DBEXMY010000097.1:0-13124 GCA_048168905.1 Collinsella sp.
CATGTTGTCCCAGATCTCCTCGGTGACAAACGGCATAAGCGGGTGCATCAGGCGAATGGAGGTGTCGAGCACAAAGATCAGGTTGCGCTGCGCCTGCAGACGGCCCTCGCCCTTCAGGCGGGCCTTGGTGACCTCGACGTACCAGTCGCAGACCTCGTTCCAGAAGAACTGCTGCACGCCGCGGGCCATGTCGCCAAAGGTGTAGTTCTCAATGCCCTCGGTGACCATCTTCACGGCCTTGGCCAAGCGGCTGAACATCCAAGCGTCGGCCGGCGTCTCCACGGCAGGCTCGCCGGGCGTGTAGCCCTCCATGTTCATGAGCAGGAAGCGGCTAGCGTTCCAGATCTTGGTCACAAACGACTTGGCCTGCTCGGTACGCGGGCTGTCGATAAGCTTCTTGGTCTTCTTGTCGATGTTCGCGTCGAACTTAACATCCTGGTTGTTGGTGCACAGCGTAAGCAGGTTGTAGCGCATGGCGTCGGCGCCGTACATGCCAATGAGGTCCATGGGGTCAACGCCGTTGCCCTTGGACTTGGACATGCGGCTGCCGTCCTTGGCCAGAATCGTCGGGTAGATGACGACGTCCTTAAACGGCACCTCGTCCAGGAAGTACAGCGAGCTCATGACCATGCGGGCGACCCACAGCGCGATGATGTCGCGCGCGGTGACCAGCGCCGTCGTGGGGTGATGGCCCTCGAGCAGCTCCGGCTTTTGCGGCCAGCCCTGCGTGGCGAAGGTCCACAGCTGCGAGCTGAACCAAGTGTCCAGCACGTTCTCGTCCTGGTGCACGTGATGACCGCCGCACTTGGGGCACACATCGGTGTCCTCGGTAAGGGCGTCCTCCCAGCCGCAATCCTCGCAGTAGAACACGGGGATACGGTGGCCCCACCAAAGCTGGCGCGAGATGCACCAGTCCTTGAGGTTCTCCATCCAGGTGGTGTAGGTCTGCGTCCAGCGCGCGGGGTGGAAGGTGACCTTGCCAGAGTTGACGGCGTCGAGCGCCGGCCCCTTGAGCTTATCGACGGCGACGAACCACTGCTCGGACAGCCACGGCTCCAGCGCGGCGTCGCAACGGTAGCAGTGCATGACGGAGTGATCGAGGTCCTCGACGTGGTCGAGCAGGTCGTGCTCCTCGAACCACTTGATGACGGCCTCGCGGCACTCCTCGCGGGTCATGTCGGTGAACTCGCCGTAGCCCTCGACGACCACCGCGTGCTCATCGAAGATATTAATCTGAGGCAGGTCGTGGGCCTGACCCATGGCGTAATCGTTGGGGTCGTGAGCCGGGGTGACCTTGACGAAGCCGGAGCCAAAGTTGGCATCGACGTGCCAATCCTCAAAGATGGGGATCTCGCGGTCCACGATGGGGAGCTTGACGGTCTTACCCACAAAAGCGGCCTTCTCGGGGTCCTTCGGGGAGACGGCGACGCCCGTGTCGCCGAGCATGGTCTCGGGGCGCGTGGTGGCGACGACGATGTAATCCTGGCCGTTGACCGGCTCGGTCAGCGGGTAGCGCAGGTGCCACAGGTGGCCCTTCTCGTCCTTATATTCGGCCTCGTCGTCCGAGATGGCGGTGGTGCAGTTGGGGCACCAGTTAACGATACGCTTGCCACGGTAGATCAGGCCGTCGTGGTACCAATCGCAGAAGACCTTGCGCACGGCCTGTGCGTAATCCTCGTCCATGGTGAAGCGCTCGTTGTCGAAGTCGACGGAGCAGCCCATGCGCTTGATCTGCTCGACGATGATGCCGCCGTACTCGTGGGTCCAGTCCCAGCAGGCGTCGACAAACTTGTCGCGACCGATCTGCAGGCGGCTGATGTCCTCACTCTTGAGCTTCTTGTCGACCTTGGTCTGCGTGGCGATACCGGCGTGGTCGGTGCCCAGCACCCAGCGCGTGGACTTGCCGCGCATGCGGGCCATACGGACAATGGCATCCTGGATGGAGTCATCGGTGGCGTGGCCCATGTGGAGCTTGCCAGTCACGTTGGGAGGCGGAATGGTGACGGTACAGTCGCCCACGCCTTCACGGCGCTTGTAGTAGCCGCCGTCGAGCCACTTCTGCAGGATCGCCGGCTCGTTGGTCGACGGATCGTAGTTCTTGGGCATCTCTTCCATATATCTCTCCCTGTCCCGCCGGGGAGGAATGTAGGCCCGCCAGGGCCTACATTCCTCCCCTTAGGTATCGATTACTTCAGTCTGAATTGACTTAGCCGAGGCTTAAACAAACACACAGAATAGCACAGGTAGTTGGGGTTATTGCGTATATATAAAATAGCCTCCGACCGCGGATGGTCAGAGGCTATTTGCAAACACGTTTTAGACTGGTTTAGCCGTAGATGCGCTGGGGCTGCTCTTCGCCCTTTACGGAGGCTTCGGTCACGATGACCTTGGTGACGCCTTCCTCGCTGGGCAGGTCGAACATTGTCTGCTGCAGCACGTCCTCGCAGATGGAGCGCAGGCCGCGGGCGCCGGTCTTGCGGGCAAGCGCCATGCGGGCGATCTCGTGCAGGGCGGCATCCTCAAACTCAAGCTCAACGTCCTCGAGCTGGAACATCTTGCGGTACTGGCGCACCACGGCGTTCTTGGGCTCAGTCAGGATCGACACCAGGTCGTCCTCGTCGAGCGCTTGCGTCTGGGTGACGACGGGCGTACGTCCCACAAACTCGGGGATCATGCCAAAGGCGTTGAGGTCCTGCGGGAGCACCTGGCGCAGCAGGTCGTTCTCGTCGACCGAGGTGGGGCCGGCGATCTCGGAGTTAAAGCCCACGCCCTTGTTGCCCACGCGGTCGGCGATGATCTTGTCCAGACCCACAAAGGCACCACCACAGATAAACAGGATGTTGGTCGTGTCGATCTGCAGCAGCTCCTGCTGGGGGTGCTTGCGGCCGCCGGTGGGCGGAACGCTTGCCACCGTGCCCTCAAGGATCTTAAGCAGCGCCTGCTGAACGCCCTCGCCCGAAACATCGCGGGTAATGGAGAGGTTCTCGGCCTTGCGGGCGATCTTGTCGATCTCGTCCACGTAGATAATGCCGACCTGCGCGCGCTCAATATCGCCATCGGCGGCATTGATGAGCTTGAGCAGGATGTTCTCCACGTCCTCGCCCACGTAACCGGCCTCGGTGAGCGCGGTGGCGTCGGCGATGGCAAACGGCACTTCCAGGATGCGCGCAAGCGTCTGGGCGAGCAGGGTCTTACCGGTACCGGTGGGACCGAGCAGCAAAATGTTGGACTTGGCGAGCTCTACCTCGTCCATATCGTCATCGAACTGCGAGCCCATGTCGTCATCAAAGGCAGACACCGCAGCGCCGCCCTCGATCACGCGGCGATAGTGGTTGTACACGGCCACCGACATGGCGCGCTTGGCGTCCTCCTGACCCATAACATAGGCCGAAAGCTCGTCATAGATCTCGTGCGGCGTCGGCACGTGCGTGATGACCTGGCGGTCGTCCTCAAGCTCAAAGCCCTCGGTCTCGGGGTCCACGGCGGGCTGAGATGCAGCCTGGCCGTGGTCGTTGAGGAAGCCCGGCAGCTTGCCGTTGCGGGCAGCGTCCATAAAGTCCGAAGCCAGCGACTCCTCCAAAATCTCGGAACAGGCGGCAACGCACTCGTCGCAGATAAAGATGTTGGTCGGACCCTTTACAAGGCGGCGAACCTGCCCCTGCTCTTTTCCGCAGAAGGAGCAACGGATGGGGTTGCCGTTCTCGTCAAAGTTGTCCTGCATGTTACCGGCCATCCTAGGCGTCCTTCGCGGCGAGGTCGCGCGAGGTGACGATACGGTCGATCAGGCCGTAGTCGAGGGCCTCGGCAGCAGTCAGGTAGTTATCGCGCTCGGTATCGGCCTGGACCTTCTCGATAGGCTGGCCCGAGGCATCGGACAGGATCTGGTTGAGCTCGCGACGGGTCTTCTTGATCTCCTCGGCCACGATCTCGATCTCGGTCTGCTGGCCCTGGGCACCGCCGCTGGGCTGGTGGATCATGACCTTGGAGTGCGGCAGGCAGAAGCGCTTGCCCTTGGCGCCGGCCGAAAGCAGCACGGCGGCCATGGACGCGGCCATACCCACGCAAATGGTGGAGACCTGCGGCTTGATGAAGTTCATAGTGTCCAGAATCGCCAGGCCGGAGTAGACCTCGCCACCGGGCGAATTGATGTAGAGCGAGATATCCTTCTCGGCATCCTGGCTCTCAAGATGCAGCAACTGGGCAACGACCAGGTTGGCACTGACGGAGTTGATCTCCTCGCCCAAGAAGATGATTCGGTCGTTGAGCAGGCGCGAATAGATATCGTAGCTGCGCTCGCCGCGCGGCGTCTGCTCGATAACGTATGGCACGAGGGCGGAATCGAACTTAGCGATCATACGCATCTCCATTTCTCTCTTGCGGACCAAATTGGTTCTAGATAAACGTACGGTGCCCGCATGCTATGCATTGGCTGGCACCGTACGAAGCAACCGGATAACCGGTGTATAACTTTACCCCATCACGGGCGCACCCATGCGCTCGCGGGCAAGGTGGCGAGAATTACTCGGCGTCCTTGGCGGTCTCGTCGACCTCGGTCACCTTGGCGTTCTCGACCAGGTGGTCGACGGCCTTGGAGCGACGGATGGACTCGCGGACGGCAGGCATGCGGCCATCGGCGATGAACTCAGCCTTGGAAGCCTCGACGTCCTTGACGCCGGCCTTCTCGAACTCGGCGTTGATGTCGTCCTCGGTGACCTCGATCTTGAGCTCGCGGGCGAGGGCGTCGAGCGCCAGGGACTCACGGGCGACGTCGTTGGCCTGCTTGTGCAGGTCGCCGATGAACTGCTCCATGGTCAGGCCGGAAGCGGGCAGCCAGGTGTCCAGCGTCATGCCGCGGGCAGCGAGGTTGGACAGGAAGTTCTGACCAAGCTCCTCAAAGACGGACTGCTCGTAGTCGGCGTCCATCTCCTCGAGCTGCAGGCGCTCGGCGAGAGCGGAGACGCAACGGTTCTCCTTCTCGGCCGGGAGGCGGGAAGCCTTGTCCTGCTCGATCTCGATCTTGATGGCGTCGCGCATGGCGTCGATGCTGTCGAAGCCAAAGTCGGACTTGACGAGCTCGTCGGTGAGCTCAGGGGTGTTGCGGACCTTGATGCCCTTGACGGTGACCTCGACGGTGTGGGTCTCGGCGTCCTCGCCCTCCTCGACCTCGTCGGTCCAGGTGACGGTCTTGACGTCGTCAACGTTAGCGCCGATCAGGGCCTCGTTAAACTCCTTGGGGTTGCTGTCGCTACCGGCGATGAGCATGCGGCCCTCGGCGGCGAAGTTGTCGGCGTTCTCGACGGCCTTGAGGTCGACGGTGACGTAGTCCTCGGCCTCGACGGCGCGACCCTCGACGTCCTCGAAGGTGGCACGGTAGTTGAGGAGCATTTCGACCTGGTTGTTGATCTCGGACTCGGTGACCTCCGCAGGGGGCATCTCAATCTCGACGGCGTCGAAGGAGGAGAGCTCAGCGGCGGGACGCAGGGAGAACTCGACGGTGTAGGTGTAGTCCTCGTGATCCTTGGCGAGGTCGAGCTCCTTGTAGTCACCGTTCTTGGTGGGGACGATGTCCAGCTCGTTGAGGACGGCGGGCTCGTTGGCGGCGATCAGGTCGTTGGTGGCCTGAGCGAGGGTAGCCTCGGCGCCAAGAGCGGAGTCGATGACCGGACGGGGAGCCTTGCCGGCGCGGAAGCCCGGGAAGCGGTACTTCTTGGCGGTGTCCTTGTAGGCCTTCTTGATCGCGGCGTCGACGTCGGCGGCCGGGATGGTGACCGTAGCGGTGAGCTTGGCGTCCTTGACGTCAGAAGCGGTGATGTTCAACACGTTCCTCCTCATACTGCCCAGCTTATCTGAGGTGCTGGTACCTTTATGCAACAAAGTGTCGCGAGGGCATAAGCCGACGCGGGTGCGTTGGTGCGGGCGAAAGGACTCGAACCTTCACGGGAATCCCACCAGAACCTAAATCTGGCGCGTCTACCAATTCCGCCACGCCCGCATGAGCGCACAGACTAGGAATGATAGCAGATACGAACGGCAAGCGCACGCACACCTTTTACACGCTCACGACCTCACCACGAGTACAAAGGGCGGGACGAGTTGTCCCGTCCCGCCCATTACGACTTGTTCGCTGACCCGCTACTCCCCCAGCAGGGCCTTCTCGGGCGTGATCGGCAGCGAGCGAACCTGGTGGCCGGTGGCGTGTGCCATGGCCGAGGCTACTGCGGCGAGCGGCGTGTTGATGACGACCTCGCCGATCGACTTGGCGCCAAACGGACCCGTCGGCTCGTAGCTTGGCTCAAAGGCAACGCGAATGCTGCCGATATCCAGGCGCGTGGGCAGCTTGTAGCTCATAAAGTTGCCGGTGCGCAGGCGACCGCGGTCATCGTGCTCGACAATCTCGTAGAGCGCATGGCCGATACCCTGGGCAATGCCGCCCTCGGCCTGGACGCGCGCGAGTGCCTCGTTGATCACGGTGCCGCAGTCCACAGCCGCCGCGTAGTCCACCACGGTCACCTTGCCGGTGGCCTTGTCGACCTCGACCTCGGCAATGCCGGCCATAAACGGCGGAGGCGAAACGGGCAGGCAGGCAGAGGCATGCGAGGTCAGCGCGTCGCCGCCCGCGATGTTCTTGACGCACAGGTTGGCAAAGTCGCGCAGCGTGAGGTAGCGGTTCTGCTCGCGCGCGGCGCGCTCGTCGGACAGGCGCACGTACTGACCATCGAAGACCACATCGGCGGCGTCCACGTCCCACATCTGGGCGGCCTTGGCACAGATCTTCTCACGCAGCTCGGTCGCGGCGTTCTTGGCGGCAAGGCCCGTCACGTACGTACCCGAGCTCGCGTACGAACCGGCGTCGAACGGCGACACATCGGTGTCCACGCCGCGCACCACAATCAGCGAACTCTCCACGCCCAGCTCCTCGGCGGCAATCTGCGCCAGGATCGTGTCGACGCCCATGCCGTTATCGGTAGCACCGGTCGAAAGCGTAATAAAGCCGTCCTCTTCCAGGCGCATGTCGATGCCGGCGATATCCACGTTGGAAATGCCCGAGCCCTGCATGGTGAGCGCGCAGCCCAGGGCGCGCACGCGGTCGCCCAGGTCCACGGCCAGCGGCTTGTCGCGCCAGCCGATCATGTCCATCGCGCGCAGCAGGCAGCGGTCGAGCGCGCAGGCGTTGAGCTTCTCGTTGTAGTACTGCGGCATGACCTCGCCCTCGCGCACGATATTCTTAAGGCGCAGGTCGGCGGGGTCCATGTGCAGCATGTCGGCGAGCTCGTTGACGGCGCTCTCCACAGCAAACTGGCCCTGGGTGGCACCGTAGCCACGATACGCGCCGCCACGGTTGGTATTGGTGTAGACGGCGTCCCAGCTAAAGCGGCTCGCCTTCACGTGGTTGTAGATGGGCAGGCTCTTGTGGCCCGAGAGGCCGATCGTCGTGGTGGCATGCTCGCCATAGGCGCCGGCGTTGGACAGCGTGTGCAGATCGATGGCCGTGATGGTGCCGTCGTTCATGGCGCCCAGCTTAACGGTCATCTGCATCTGGTGGCGCGAGTTGCCCGCGGTGATGGTCTCCTCGCGAGTGTAGCAGCAGTAGCTCGGACGGCCGGTCTGCTGTGTCACGAACGCCACGAAGATTTCGCAGCAGCCCGTCTGCTTGGAGCCAAAGCCGCCACCGATGCGCGGTTTAATGACTTGCACCTGCGACTGCGGAATATCGAGCGACTGCGCGACCATGCGGCGCACGTGGAAGGGTACCTGCGTGGAGGTGGTCACCGAGATGCGCCCGAACGCGTCGGTCGTCGCGAAGGCGCGGAAGGTTTCCATGGGCGCGGTCTGTGTGGCCTGGCTGGTGTAGGTGCGGGTGAAGACGATGTCGCTCTGGGCGAAGGCCTCGTCCAAGTCGCCAAAGTCGCTCGTGCCGCTGCATACCAAGTTGCGCGAGACGTCGCCGCCCTGCGGGAACATAAAGGTCACGTCGCCCTCGGGGTGGACCACGATGTCGTTATCGAGTGCCTGGGTAAAGTCGAGCAGCGGCTCGAGCACCTCATAGTCGACCTTGATGAGCTTGAGCGCCTTGTCGGCGGCCTCCTCGGTCTCGGCGGCGACGATCGCCACCTCTTCGTTTTGGTAACGGACGAGGTTCTCGAGGATCAGGCGGTCGTAGGGACTCGGCTGCGGATAGCTCTGGCCGGCGATGGTAAAGCGGCGCTTGGGCACGTCCTCGTAGGTGTAAACGCCCACCACGCCGGGCACCTTCAGGGCGCGCGACGTATCGATGGAGCGGATCTTGGCGTGGGCATAGGGGCTGCGCTTGAGCTTAACGATCAGGGCGCCGGCGGGCACCAGGTCGCCCGTGTAGACGGGACGGCCCTCGAGCAGCGCCTTCGAGTCCTTCTTGGGCTGCTTGTGAGTGATCTGCTTGTAGGAGACACCGTCGGAGCTGGTGTCGTTGACCGGCAGCTCGGGCATCTCAAAGCCCACCTGCACGCCGGACTCGTTAAGGAAGCGCACGATGGCGCGCAGCTGGCTCTCGTAGCCGCTGCAGCGGCAAAGGTTGCCGGCGAGCTGGCGCGAGAGCTCCTCGCGCGTGGCGACGAGGCTCGGGTCCTCCTTGGCGGCGCGGGCAAGCGCCAGCACGTTCATAATGAGGCCGGGGGCGCAAAAACCGCACTGCTCGGCACCTTCGGCAGCCATCGCACGGGCAAGCGCCTCAGACTCGGCCTTGAGGCCCTCGAGCGTGGTGATGGTGTGGCCCTCGACACGGGCTGCAGGAACCGAGCAGCTCAGCACCGGGTCGCCGTCGAGCCACACCGTGCACAGGCCGCAGTTGGTGGTTTCGCAGGCACAGCGCACCGACGCACAGCCCTGCTCGCGCAGCAGTGCAAAGAGCATGGTGTCGGGGGCAATCTGAACCTTGACCTTGCGGCCGTTGAGCGTAAAGGAAAGATCGATGAGTTTGGCAGCCATTAGCGCACCTCGCTAGAATCGACGCCGGGCACGCGGCGGCAGGAATACTCGTCCGTGGCAAACTTAGGCACTTGCACGGTCTCGAGCTCGTGGGCAAGCGCGGCCGAAAGCTCGATGCCGACGGCGCGACGCACGGCCTGAATCGCCAGCGGGGCCGAGATGCGGCGTCGGTAGTCGGCCGAGCCCCACATGTTGGTGCCGTAGCTCAACGCGCGTACGGACGCGGCCAGGGCGCGAAGCTCGTCCTCGGAAGGCTGCTCGGCAGTAAGGCCGCATGCCTCGCCCTGCAGCAGGGTCGCGCGCAGCGGGCGGGCGCCCACGGTGACATGCCAGCTGTTGTCCCACCAGGCGGCAGTGACGTTTAAGGAGGGGAAGTCGGTCGCGGCCTTGCGCACGGCCTCATAGCTTGCGCGGTAATCGTGCTTAACGACCACGACATGCTCGATCACGTCGCGCACGTAGCCCATGTCCACGAACTCGGCGAGCGGCACGCGGCCGGCCCCCGTCAACTCGACGTACGAATCGAGCGCCAAAAATGCCGAGAGCACGTCCGAGAAGCCAAAGCGACCGTAGATGCTGCCGCCCACCGTGGCGGTGTTGCGCAGCTGCACGCCCACGATATCGTGGACGGCGAACTCAAAGACATGGTTAACGAGCGCGTTGAGCTCGGCATGGCGCTCAAGCTGGCGCAGGGTGCACATGGCGCCGATGCGAAACTCGGTCTCGGTCTCCTCGATCTGATCGAGTCCGCAGGCCGAAAGGTCAATCGCCGTCGCCACGCGACGCGAACCCAGGCGCATCCAGATGCCGCCGCCCACAATCTTGTTGTTGCGGTTCTTCTGTAAGAGCTCATAGGCTTCGGCCGCGTTTCCAACACGGACGTAGGTACCGAACTTGAGCACGTTCTCCCCCATCTCTTCACTTGTCCAGTACTTTTAAGTGTACCAAACGAGGGGCCGCACACCGTTTTAGGACAAAATCCACCCACCCATCCATAACTTGCGGTGAAATACGGACTGATTAGCCGTTCTGGGACGCTAAACAGTCCGTATTTCACCGCAAGTTATGAAGAGTCCTCCGGGATAGAAAAGGCTCCCAGCCGGATAGCTGAGAGCCTCATCGCATGCTATGTCGAGCGAAGATTTAGCAAACGCCCTGGGCGAGCATGGCGTCGGCAACCTTCAGGAAGCCGGCGATGTTGGCGCCCATGACAAAGTTGCCCTCCTGGCCATACTCCTTGGCAGTGTCGTCCACGTTGTGGAACATGCCGCGCATGAGCTGCTCGAGCTTGCCGTCGACCTCCTCGAAGGTCCAGGACAGATGCTCGGCGTTCTGGCTCATCTCCAGGCCGGACACGAGCACGCCGCCGGCATTCGCAGCCTTACCGGGCATAAAGGCGACGCCGTTCTCCTGGAAGTAGGTCGTGGCCTCGATGGTCGTGGGCATGTTCGCGCCCTCGCCGACCACCTTGCAGCCGTTGGCGACAAGCGCCTGGGCGTCCTCGAGCAGCAGCGTGTTCTCGCGAGCGCAGGGCAGCGCGATGTCGCAGGGAAGCTGCCATACGCCGCGGCCGTCGCCCTCGTGCCACACGGCGTTGGGCTTCTCGTCAACGTACATAGCGAGCGTAACGCCCTTGTCGTGGCCGGAGCGCTTCTTGTTGTAGACATGCTCGAGCACGGTGTAGTCGATGCCGTCGGGATCCTCGACCCAGCCGTGGGTGTCGGAGCAGGCCAGGACCTTGCCGCCGAGCTGGGAGACCTTCTGGACCGCGTAGATGGCGACGTTGCCGGAGCCATGAACGACGACGTTCTTGCCCTCGAAAGAGTCGCCGCGGCTCTTGAGGTACTCGTCCACAAAGTAGGCCAGACCGTAGCCGGTGGCCTCGGTACGGGCGAGCGAGCCGCCAAAGGAGAGGCCCTTGCCGGTGAGGACGCCGGTCCACTCGTTGGTCAGGCGCTTGTACTGACCGAACAGGTAGGCAACCTCGCGGCCGCCAACGCCCAAGTCGCCGGCGGGAACGTCGGTGTTGGGGCCAATGTGGCGATAGAGCTCGGTCATGAAGGACTGGCAGAAGTGCATGATCTCGTTGTTGGACTTGCCCTTGGGGTCAAAGTCAGAGCCGCCCTTGCCGCCGCCCATGGGAAGGGTGGTCAGGCTGTTCTTGAGGATCTGCTCCAGACCCAGGAACTTGAGCATACCCAGGGTGACCGTCGGGTTAAAGCGCAGGCCGCCC
Organism: Collinsella sp.; assembly: GCA_048168905.1. Lineage (GTDB taxonomy): Bacteria > Actinomycetota > Coriobacteriia > Coriobacteriales > Coriobacteriaceae > Collinsella. The sequence goes on from DBEXMY010000097.1 coordinate 11,198, forward strand.
TTGTAGGGTCCAATGGCAGAGTTGAACTCGACGCGATAGCCGCGGTTGACCTGAACCTTGCCCTGGTCGTCGACCCAGGGAACACGGAACATGACGATGCGCTCGGGCTCGACGAGGCGCTCCAGCAGGGCGGCCTCCTCGTACTCGGGGTGGGCGTCGAGCGCCGGCTGGATCGTGCCGAGGATCTCGGTCGCGGCCTGGATGAACTCAGGCTGCTCGGGATAGCGGGCCTTGAGCTCTTCGAGAACTTTCTGCGTGTAGCTCATGCTTCCTCCAATGATGGGAAACGAAAAATGTCGGTCGCGGCACCCTATGCGCCGCGAACTTTATCGAGTATGGATAATATCGCACTGTTGCAGCAAAGTTTCGCATAAGCCGACAAGCAGATGTTTCGTTTTGATTACGATGCAGGTAGAAGCGTTTTTGAGCACCCGACGAACAAATCTCGTGTTTCAAGGCTGTTTCGTCCGCATGTTCCAAACCACCACATTGGGGACAGGCACCTTTGTGGTGGTGTGGTTGGTTAGAGGACGAGTTGATGGTAGTCGGCGGGGGTTACGCGGCCTTCGGTGGCAGCGCGGAAGGCGGCAAGCGAATCGCCCGAGAACGGCATGGCCCAGCACAGCCCGCAGCCAGCCGTGATGGAACCGGGCAGCGGCATGATGCGCCCGGGCACGCCGGCGGCAAGACACAGCTGTTCGCATTCCATCACATCGAAGGTGCTGTCAAACGACACGATAATCTTGCGCTCGTGGTCGAGGGCATCACCGGACGGGCCTTCGCGGTGTGCCTCACGATACGCCGCAGCGGCCGCCTCCTCTTCCGCAGTATGTCCACAGCCACCGCAGCCGCAGGTACAGGGCTCGGAACCATCGCAAGTGCAAGGCTCTCCCGTGTCGGGGCAAATATCGTGAGACATGGCAACTCCAATCGTCTAGACGAGTAACTCGGCCGCCGCAAACTCCTCGGGCGTATTGACGTTCTCGAAGCAGAGCGTCGAGTCCGCGGCCTTAACGATCTGCGGCTCATCCATATAACCAGCCTGAACGCGATTGATCAGGCAGCGAATGCGCTGGCGGTCGCAGGCGAGCAGCTCATGGGCAACCGGCGCACACGCGTCACGTCGCCAGACGGCGCAAAGCGGCTCAATCCCCCGCTCCTCGCGCGGTACGCACACGTCGAGCGCCTCGGCCCCAATACGATCGGCGAGCGCGCCGATGAGCTCTGGCGAGACAAACGGCATATCGCAGGCGACGATTGCCACGAGCGGCAATCGGGCCGCGGCCAACGAGCTCGCAATGCCGCGCATGGCACCCGCCGGTCCTTCAAGGTCCGCCACCACACGCGGCACCAGGCCGCCAAACGCGTGCTCCTCAAGATAGGCAAGCTCGCTGGGACGCGAAGTCGTCACGACCAACTCGCCGGCAACTGGCGCCAGCCGACCCAGCACGCGCTCGATGAGCGGCTCACCGCAAAACGCCATGCGCGCCTTATCGCAGCCCATGCGCGACGACAACCCGCCCGCCTGGACGACGAAAGAAATATCGGCCCGTCTTACGGTAGTCATACGGGAAACCACCCCCATCGGTTTGCTCAAAACCCGGCACACGAAGCCAAATACCGTCGCCGATAAAGCGGGCGGCACGGCAAACCCATGAAAAAACAAAACAGTGCCTTTGCGGCACGCAGCAGGACCGCGAGCACAAAAGCGCTGGTAGCGTATGGCGGGAACGTATGTGAATCGAACACATCCAAGACATTTTGCACGCCTCGCAACGGTTTTGAGGACCGCGGAGCCCACCGGAGCCCATCCGTTCCCAAGTGCGGCGGTATTTTACCAAACCGAGCAGGCTAGTTAATTTGGAACGGACTGCTTTAACTACCCCAAGCTGGATCAAAGGATGATTTGTCTGGGACGGGGATTAAA
>DBEXMY010000098.1:0-6373 GCA_048168905.1 Collinsella sp.
TTAATCACGGACACAACGACAGCGGGAACCATCGACACCAAAAGCAGCACCAAGCCAAGCAGGAGAGCCAGCGCAACAGCCGTCAGAAAACGCACATGCGCTGTTGCGGGGATCTGGAGAACCAGAAGGGAACGACACTGCAGGTGGGTGCACGCGAGCGATGTGACAACCACGGGCAACAGCAAAAATAAGGAGGGAAGCGCTGCCTGGAGATACGAAAGGAGGATTAATGGGGGCATCTTCGTACTTAACTCGTAAACCTTGGGGTCCGGCAAGCTCGCGATCGACTCAAGCAGAAGGGCGCGCGCCTCCGCACGAGAAGGAGTCTCCGGCTCGATTCCGATCGATTGCAGGAGAGTCGCATCTGCCGCGCCCAGCTCACCTCGAGCGCGCTCGTACGTCGCAAGGCTTCGAAACCCCTCCGCAGGCATAGGCGCGTACACGAAACCCGAAAGAGCATCCCGCATGTCTTCCAGGGCCGCTTTGCCCTCGACGTCCATATTCGCAGCGTTCTGCTCTAGATACCGATCTATTGAACGGAGCTCCCCATCCCTATACCGAACAGCGGAAACGTTATCAGCGTCAGGAAACATCTCGACCAGAGCCGGGGCCAGCATCGTCGTCGACATTGCAATCGCGCATACGGCGAGGGTAGGAGAACGCAGGAGCAGTTTCCCCATCGTTCTTACGTATGCAACGGCGGAGGCACAAGCGCTCGAACGAGTTGCCGTTCTCGATGCAGTGAAGGAACCTCTCTCAAGACAAATCGGGGATATCGGGCACGCGCAGCCGCTCTTTCCAGCAACGCAAAGCAGGCTAATTGCCAGCACCTCGATCCCGATTGCGCATACGAGGGCAATCGCGCCACGCTCGAAGCAAAGTCCAGGCAGATTCACTATCTGCGTTGTCGGGTACGGGCTATAGGCGCCGACGGTCAACTCAGTGTTCGCATACGTAAGGGGATTCAACAGGGCGAACTCACGTAAAGCGATGGATCTTCCGTAATACCCGGGAACCATCGTCACCCCCATCAGGGCACATACGAACACGATTCCAAGCGTAGGGTTATTGGCAATCTTCACGGCAAGGTGAACGACAAGCGAGATGAACGCTGCCACCAAGAATTGCATGATGGCCGTCTGCGCGAACACCAGCCAAGCCGGTTTGATAACCGGAGTCGCATATTGAATGTAGCCTATCGGATAGAACGGCGAGCCCGGGCCATTCTTCACAAGCGCGGCGATTATCCCTGGAAGATTGATGGCGAGGACGGCAAGCATTGCAAAAACACTCGCCCATACGCTCGATGCAACAAGTCTACCAAGCTCGCCCATCGGTGCCTGGATGATGAGCTTTTCACGTTTGTTAAGACGCGCGGCAAGGAACGAGACGGCAACGGCCGTTGCGACCCATAGCAAGTACTCCTTCGATCCGTCATAATAGGTGTACTCTCCATCCGATATCTGCAGAAACGGAAGTAGGGGAGAGAGCGGTGCCAAGATAAGACGTCCCGCGGCAAGAGGGTACAGAAGCGCGGGCATGCTTGATGAAGAGGTATAGACACCGTCCTCCCCCGCATTCACAAGCGCATCCGCATAGGATGCTGACAATTCCTGCTCAACACGGGTTATTCCCGACTCGAGGTATTCGACCCGTCCGTCGATGCCAGCCGCGCTCCTGAAGACGGGCAGAGCACAAAGAACCATCAACGCAACAACGACAACACAGAGCGACCTGGAGGAGAGAAGCGACCTAAAGATCGCCTTCGAGATTTTGAGCATATTCATCGCCAACCTTAACCTCATCCAGTCGGAACAGAGGGGCCGAACAAAATGCTCGGCCCTTATTACTTGCCGGCAAAGTCAATTTAACATAAACTGTTAAAAAGTAACCTGAGTTTTTTAAATTCTTCGGAGGTTATTATGAGTTCCGACAATCGCACTCCCCGGCTTCATTCCTTCCGCATCGCATGTGCGATAGCCTCTGCGACCCTTTGCGCCACCGCCATCGCACAAGTGGCGTTCTCCTTAAAGCCAGCAATCGAAGTGCTCGACAACCCTGTAATTGCAGACTCCCCCGCGTATCCAGCCATTGCGATCTCGACATTGGTCCCTGCCGTCATCGGTATCGCTACGACCATCCTCAGCGCCGTTCTCGTGTGGACGATCAAGAGCGCAGACCCCTTCAAGAAAGGGTCTGCGACATGCTTGAAGGTGCTCGGCATTCTCTTCGTTGTTCAAGCTGCCACCAGCCTCTACGCCGGCTCACTCAAAACCTCCGTTTCGATGTTTGGCGGCGAGGGGGCCGTCGGCGCCCAAGAGATCGCTTCATCATTCGATTGGACCTCTCTGGTTCTCGGCATCGTCCTGTTCATGCTTTCCCAGCTCTTCTTGTACGCCCGAGAGCTGTACCTCGACTCCGACGAGATTGCGTAAGGAAACGCCATGCCCGTAATTGTTCGCCTCGACAAGATCATGGCCGAGCGAAAGATTTCCTCGAACGAACTTGCCGAAAGGATTGGAACCACGCCCGTGAACCTGTCCCGTATTAAAAAAGGGCATATTCGCGGCATTCGCTTCAACACGCTCGAGCAGCTATGCCTCGCCCTTCGTTGCCAACCCGGAGACCTTCTCGAAGTCATGAGCGAAGAGGATGCCCGAAAGGAGTTCGGACTCGATTGGTCCGCCGAGGATTAGAGGGCGGTCGTACTCGCCCTGCACACGGGGATGCGAATCGGCGAGGTCTGCGGCCTTCGGTGGTGCGATGTGGATTTCGAGACGGGCCTGATCTCGATCAGACACTCGGTGGCGTACGCGAAGGGAATGGGTTCGTTCATCAAGGACACCAAGACCCATGACGCCAGGGGTATCCCCATCGACCCGGTCGGCCTACTCCCCTTCCTGAAGGAGACCCACGAGATCGACTGCGGAAAGCTGCGCTTGCGCGGCCTTACCGGGGCGGTCGAGATCGGGGACTGCTACATCCTGTCGGAGCCGGGCGCGACCTTCGCGACGACAAGCTATATCCGCAGGGCGCTCAAGACGTTCTCGGAGACCAACGGCCTCATGGGCACCAACGACGAGCTGATCACGTTCCACGGCCTTCGCCACACGTTCGCAACGCAGTGGATCCGCCAAGGCGGCGATATCAAGGCGCTCCAATCGATCCTCGGCCACAAGGACGCCATGGCGACGCTCAACGTCTACGCCGACATCGAGCCCATCTCCAAAATCCATAACATGCTGCGCGCCACGCCGTGCCTTTGGCGCGGGCACCTCGGGCCGAGGGTCGATCCGGGTCCCATGTTCCAACAGAGGATCCAGGAGTCCATCGAGACGCTCCAGGCGTTCGGCTACGGCATCACCGAGCCGGACGACCGAAATATCGCCATACGCGGCGTGAAGATGAACAGTTGGCTCTAGCTCACCGAGTACGCGGCAGTGCTGGGCCCATCCCAACTGAGGTCACGGTGGTCCGATAGGGGCGCCGCCCGCGGCATGCGCCGCGGAGCGGTATCCCCTACCGAAGGGCGGGGATGCCCTCCGCTTCCAGTTCGGAATCAGCCGTCGGAGGCGTTCGGCTGACTGCGGGAACGGCCTGTCCGCTCAATGTGTTCGGCTGAGATCGGAAATCAACCCAACACGAGCCGGACACGCGCCAGACGGCTCTTCCCCGTACGGCCTTCCCCCTTACGCTCATGTTGCAGGCATGTAACGCCGCAGCGAGCGCGCCTTTTTTGCGCCAGACAGGTACAATGATGAACACTGTACCGTAGCGGAGCGCCCCGCGCGCGCCGCAACCACGCGAAAGGGTTTCCCATGGCCGAGATCTCGTCCTCCCGTATTGTCATCACCGTCCTTGGCAAGAACCGCCCCGGCATCGTCGCCGGCGTCACCCGCGTTCTGGGCGAGGCCAACGTCGACATCCGCGACATCACGCAGTCCATTATCGAGGACATCTTCACCATGACCATGCTGGCCGACACCGCCGAGTCCAAGCTCGACTTCGCCGAGCTGCAGAAGGCCCTGGCCGAGGCCGGCGAGCTTTCGGGCGTCAACGTGTCCATCCAGCGCGAGGACGTCTTTAACTTTATGTACCGCCTGTAGTGAACAAGCCGCTCGGGGCAGCTTGACGTCATATCGTCCAAGCGCGCGGCCCCAAAGCGGACCGGAGAGGAGCGCGCATGGCCTACGACGCCAAGAAAATCTACTACCGCTTCGACGATCACCTGAGCCGCCTGGTTCTGGATTACGAGGCGAGCCGTCAGATTTCGCCCGAAAGCGAAAACCTCTACCACGGCCTGCCGACCGCCCCGTACGACGAGGGCCTGTTCGTAGAGCATAACGTCAAGCGCGGCCTGCGCAATGCCGATGGCTCGGGCGTGGTCGCGGGCCTTACCCGCATCTCGGACGTGCACGGCTACAACAAGGTCGACGGAAAGGTCGTGCCCGATCAGGGCAAGCTCACGCTTCGTGGCTACAGCATCGAGGACCTGGTCAACAACGCCCAGGCCGAGGATCGCTATGGCTACGAAGAGGTCGCCTATCTGCTCATCACGGGCTCGCTGCCCACCAAAGAGGAACTCGACGGTTTTTGCGGACGCCTGGGTGCTTTTAGGCATCTGAGCGACGAATACGTCCGCGAGTTCCCCATGACCACGGTGTCGTCGAGCATCATGAATGTGCTTCAGCGCGCCGTGCTGCTGCTCTACGCCTTCGACGCCGAGCCCGACGCCATTACACCCGAGCACGAAATCGACGTCGCCATCTCCATGCTCGCCCGTCTCCCCCGCATCGCCGCCTTCGCGCATATGGCCTCGGTCGCCAAGCGCCGCGGCTCCGAGGTTCATGTACCGCACCCCACACCCGGCCTCTCCACCGCTGAGACCATCCTGCAGGTGTTGCGCGGCGGCATGGCGTTCACCCGCGACGAAGCCATGCTGCTCGACGTGATGCTCATGCTGCATGCCGAGCACGGCGGCGGCAACAATTCCACGTTTGCCTGCCGCGTGCTGTCCTCCTCGGCCACCGACCCGTATTCCGCCTACGCCGCGGCTATCGGCTCGCTCAAGGGCCCGCGCCACGGCGGCGCCAACGCCAAGGTCGTGTCTATGCACGAGGACATCCGTGCGCATGTTTCCAATTGGGAGGACGAGGACGAGATCGCAGCCTACCTGGGCAAGATCCTCGACAAGCAGGCCTTCGACGGCACGGGCCTCATCTACGGTATGGGCCACGCCGTCTACACGCTGAGCGACCCGCGCGCCGAGGTGTGCCGCCGTTACGCGCGCACGCTTGCCGCCAAGAAGGACCTGGGCGAGGAGTTCGCGCTCATCGAGCGCATCGAGCGTCTGGCCCCGCAGGTGATGCGCGATCACGGCATGACCAAGCCCATCTGCGCCAACATCGACCTGTACACGGGCTTTATCTACAAGATGCTCGGCGTGCCCGAGACACTCTTTACGCCGCTGTTCGCCGTCGCCCGCATGGCCGGCTGGTCGGCGCACCGCATGGAAGAGCTCTTCTGCGCGCACCGCATCATCCGTCCCGCGTATCGCCCGGTTATCGAGCCGCTGGAGTACAAGCCGCTCGCCGATCGCTAGGACGCGGACCGTTATAGAACCCGAGCGTGGCCAGGGCATCACCGCCCTCGGCCACGCTTTTTATGCCAGTAGAAAGGATCGCAACAAATGATTGTGTTTTCCGATATGGATGGAACGCTGCTGACGAGCGATAAGCAGATGAGCGACGCCACCTGGGCAATGCTCGACGAGCTCGCGCGCCGCGGTATTGAGTTTGTGCCTTGCACGGGGCGCCCGCTGTCGGGCGTCTTTGAGCCCATCCTCGCCCACCCCGCCGTACACTACGCGGTCTGCGCCAATGGTGCCAGCGTTTGGCAGCTCGACGACGGTACGCCCACCGATACCTCACGTGCTACGCGCATTTTGAGCCGACCGCTCGACCGCGCCATCGCCCACCGCGTCCATAGCATTGCCGCCGGCCATGACGTCACCTTCGATATCTTCGCGGACGGGCGGTGCTTCCTCCCCCGCTCGCTCTACACGCGCCTGGACGAATTCTGCGGCGGCGACCCCCACATCGCGGCTTCGCTCAAGCGCACACGAACACCGATCGACATAGATATCGACAGCAAGATCGACGAGGTCGAGACGCTCGAACGCATCGCCATGTACTGGCACGACCCAGCCGATCGCGACGCCATCGCGGCGGAGCTCGACACGCTCGGAGGCATTGAGGTCACGCGTTCGTACGCCATGAATATCGAGGTTATGGGCGAGGGCGCCACCAAGGGAACGGCCCTCACGTGGCTATGCGAGCACCTGGGCGAGCCCCTTACCGACGCCTGGGCGTTC
>DBEXMY010000099.1:0-9515 GCA_048168905.1 Collinsella sp.
TGCACCTGCTGACCAAAAAGGCACGCCGCACCTATGCGCAAAGCACCTACTGTGACGGTGACTATTTGGTCTTTGGCAGCGAGAGCTCGGGCATTCCCGAGCCACTGCTTGCCGCGGCGTCCGAGCGCTGCGAGCGCATCCCGATGCTGCGCGATTGCGACTCACTCGATAACGCCGAGGCTTTGGAAGCTCACGAGGAATCGCTCGGGCATACCGAGGACAGCCACGAGGCCATCCTTCAACAGGATATCTGCGGCAACTTCGTCAATCCGGACGATTACCGCATCAGCGCACTCAACCTCTCCAACAGCGCCGCCATCGTCCTCTACGAAGCCCTGCGCCAAACAGGCTTTCCGGGAATGTGACAAAGGGCCTGTCCCTTTGTCACATTCGAGCGCCACGCCGACGGCACACACGCCTAATTGATGCTCTAGATAGAGAGCCCTCACTTTTAATCAGAATTAACTAAAGTAAAATGAAGTTAAACGGCGGTGTGAAAGGAGAGCCTTGTGGAATATCTCGAGAACCCGTTTACCCCCAGTTTTGGTGAGGTTCCTGCCCATCTCGCTGGCAGACAACAGATTATTCGGGATTTGGACCGTGCCTTCTTGAGCCAGCGCAGGCGCCCAGAATTGACCTCGATCTTCTCAGGCGCGCGTGGAACCGGTAAAACCGCTCTCATGTCGTCGCTCGCGACAAGGGCGGAATCCCACGGCTGGATTGCCGTAAAGACGACCGCGCTCCCGGGAATGCTTGAGGAAATCGAGTTCGGGGCGAAACGTGCCGCAGCCCATCTCATCGACTCGTCCAACCACTTCGAAGTCACCGGTCTCGGAATTGCACCGCTCGGCAGCATCGAGGTCAGTCGCGTTCACGATGCCTCAACCTGGCGTTACCGCATGAGCGACATCATCGACCGGCTCAACGAGGCGGGCACCGGTCTGCTTGTCACGGTTGACGAGGTGGACCCGACACTCGACGAGATGATCCAGCTCGCAGCGACGTATCAGCACTTTGTGACCGATGGGAAACGCGTCGCCCTGCTCATGGCGGGACTTCCCAACAACGTATCGACGCTACTGAACCACAAGACGGTCTCGTTCCTTCGCCGCGCCCAACAATATCATCTGGGTCGCATTGCCGACTATGACGTACGCGAGGCCTTGATTCGCACAATCCAGGAAAACGATCGCATAGCAGATGCCGAGGGAATCGATAGAGCCGTTCGCTCGATCTCTGGTTTTCCCTTCCTATTGCAACTCGTAGGCTACCGTGCCTGGGATCTCACAAGCGATTCGAAGGAAATCTCGTCACGCGACTTTGACCTGGGAATCAAAATCGCGCGCGACGAGATGGACGACCGAATCCTCGCGGCAACCTATCGGGAACTCACTGCAGAGGACAAGCGATTCCTCATCGCCATGCTCGATGACGAGGAAGAGTCCACCACCGCCGACCTTGTCGAGCGCCTTAAGCGTTCGCCGCAGCAGGTCTCCCGCTACCGACGCCGCATGATAGATGCCGGCATCATTGGAGAACGAGGACGAGGGCTCGTCGCATTTGAATTGCCATTCTTCCGCGACTATCTCGCGGCTCAATGCGTGAAATAGAAATCAATGTGACAAAGAGGCAGTCCCTTTATCACATTCGGCTATAGGTAGCGACCGGTGATGCTTGCGGGGCAGGCCGCGATGTCGCCCGGCGTGCCGGCGCAGACGATTTGCCCGCCGGCGTCGCCACCGCCCGGACCCATGTCGATCACATAATCGGCGTTACGGATAAGGTCGAGGTCGTGCTCGATCACGACGACTGTGGCGCCCTTGGCAACGAGGCCGTCAAACACGCTCAGCAACACCTGAACATCGAGCGGATGCAGGCCGATCGTGGGTTCGTCGAACACGAATACAGCATCATCCTGCACGCGGCCCATCTCGCTCGCAAGCTTTAGACGCTGTGCCTCACCGCCCGAAAGCGCCGGTGTGGGCTCGCCAAGCGTGAGATAACCCAGGCCCAGATCGTGCAAGGTCTGCAAACGCGTCTGAACTTTCTTGAGCCCCACCGTGGCGTCGATAGCCTCGTCCACACTCATATCCATGAGCTGCGGCAACGTAAGCAGGCTCCCGTCCTTGCCCTCACGATGGATATGCGAAGCCGCGTCTGCATAACGTGAGCCGCGGCATGCCGGGCAGACGATCTCGACATCGGGCAAAAACTGCACGTCGAGCGATATCGATCCCGTGCCGTCGCACGTAGGGCACCGCAAGGCGCCAGTGTTGTAGCTAAAGGCACCCGCCTTGTAGCCGGCTGCCTTGGCCTCGGGCGTACGGGCGAAGGCGCGGCGCAGCTCATCATGGATGTCGGCATAGGTTGCCACCGTCGAGCGAACATTGGCGCCGATGGGCGTGGCGTCAATCAGGCTGGCACGCGCAATGCCCTCGGCATCGACCCAACGCACGTGCCCCGGCAGGCGCTCGCCAGCTGCCTGCGCCTTGAGTGCCGGGATGAGCGTCTCAAGCACCAACGTCGTCTTACCCGAACCCGAAACACCCGTCACCGCGACGAGACGGCCACGCGGGATATCGACTTCGAGCGGCTTGACGGTATGGATGGCATCGGTCGCCATGCGGATATGGCCCTGGTCGAACATTTCGTCGTCAATCACCTGCGGACGCAAGCGCTTGGGCTCGGCGCGCAAAAACGGCGCGATACGGCTGTCCTGCGATTGCTCAACCTCGTCTACCGTACCAGCGGCGATTACATTGCCGCCGCCTGCTCCGGCAACGGGGCCCATCTCAACCAGATAGTCGGCTTCCGCCAGTACGCGCGTATCGTGGTCGACAACAACCACGGTGTTGCCGTCATCCACCAGATCGCGCATCACGCCCACCAGGCCGTCGACATTGGCAGGATGCAGGCCGATCGAAGGCTCGTCCAGCACATAAAGCACGCCCGTCGATCGGTTGCGCACCACGCGAGCAAGCTGTACGCGCTGGCGCTCACCCGTGGAGAGCGTGGCACCGGCGCGATCGAGTGAAAGGTAATCGAGACCCAGGTCGACCAGACGACGGGCCGCGCTCAAAAACGAATCGCAGATATCCGTCGCCATGGGCCGCATCTCGGGCGGCAAGGATGCGGGCACCCCGCGCACCCACTCAATCGCCCCGCCCAGCGTCATGGCCGCCGCTTGCGCCAGATTGATACCGCGCACCTGGGGCTGGCGCGCAGCCTCGGAGAGACGCGTGCCGCCGCAATCGCGGCATGCTCCCTCGCGCAAAAAGCGCGCAACGCGTTTTAAACCCTTATCGTCCTTGACCTTGGCGAGCGCATTCTCGACGGTATAGACGGCGTTGTAATAGGTGAAGTCGAGCGGCGTGGCGCCCTCACCGTTTTTGGGAACGTAGAGAATGTGCTTCTTAACCGCCGGACCATGAAACACGATGTCGCGCTCTTGAGGCGTGAGCTGGTTAAACGGCACGTCGGTGCGTACGCCCATCTCACCTGCCACCTGCTTCATCAGATCCCACATGAGCGTACCCCAGGGAAGCACCGCGCCCTCGTTGATAGTCTTTGACTCGTCGGGCACCAGGCTCGCCTCGTCCACCTCGCGCATGACACCGGTGCCGCCACATGTGGGGCATGCACCGCCGCTATTGAAAGCCAAATCCTCGGCACTCGGCGCGTAGAACTCGCGGCCGCATGTCGGACACGTGAGCGACAGGCCAGCCGCTACGTTAAGGCTCGGCTCCACACGCGCCCCGCAATGCGGGCACACGTGATGGGCACAGCGGCTAAAGAGTAGGCGCAGGCTGTTGTTGAGCTCGGTCATGGTGCCAAAGGTAGAGCGCACGCCCGGCACGCTCGGACGCTGGTGTAGCGCGAGCGCTGCCGGCACGTGCAGCACCTCGTCCACCTGGGCGTGTTCGGCCTGCGTCAGGCGACGTCGAGTATAGGTGCTAAGTGCTTCCAAGTAGCGACGCGAGCCCTCGGCATAAAGAACCCCCAGTGCCAGCGAACTCTTGCCCGAACCCGACACGCCGGCAATACCCACGAGCTTTCCCAGCGGGATATCAATATCGATGTCCTTAAGGTTATGGACACGCGCGCCACGCACCTCGATAGCCTGCGGGCTCATCTTCTGTTCCGTCACCTTTATCACCCTACTCATGCCATAAAACTCGATCGCGAATGTACACGCCCAGCATGGGCACGGTAAACCGGACGAGGCCGTATCCGGCAGCCTCGATGACGCGCTCGCGAATCAGGCTTGCGCGATATTTACTCGCCCAGCTCTGGGTGCGATCGCAACGCTCAATGATATCCGCCATGCGCGTCGGTTTGCCCTCGTCAACCGCCATGGCCTCGATAAAGAGGCGCTGTGGACTGCGCAGCCCATAATACAGGGGCGCGTCGACCGCTTCATAGAACTCGGAGACGGCATCGGCGTAGGCAGCCTCGACATCGCACACTTCAATGACCTGCGAGCCACGCCGGACAGCAGCCCGCCACATGTAATATCCCACCAGCTGAACCATGTAGGGATGCCCCATGCTCTTGCGCGCCGCAAGGTCCGCCGTCTCCGCGTCAACGTAAAGACCAGCGTCTTTGACCGTCTGGATATACGAATCGCGCACCTTGGGCAAAGATATCGCCCCCAACGTACGCTGCTGGGCACTCCGCAAAAACGTCACGCTCGGCTCTTCGAGCAAGTCATCAACCATACTGGGCAAGCCGGCGAACGCCAGCGCAAGACCGCGCTGGTCGCTATCGGGCAAGCCCGTGGCATCTTGATCTCCGAGCACCTGCTGATAGAGAACGGCAAGAGCCGCCAGTTCCTCGATAGACGCCGATTGCGCCTCGTCAATCGCAAACAGTATGCCCTTGCCTGGACCGAGCCTCTTGAGGCGCTCGTTAACCAGCCCTCGCAACGTCTCGCCCTTTGCTCGCGCCGCCTCGACCGACATCCGGCCAAACGACGGACCGAACTCCATTGACGTCACAACGGGTTTATTCGAACGAAGCGCGTCGGCCAAGCGGTCGCATAAGCCAAGCGAAGCGGAATCGGAGACAACCGCCCATCCACGCTCATTGGCTAGACGTTGCAGCTCCCGTAGGAGAACCGTCTTGCCACAGCCGCGGTTTCCCGTAATGAGCATGAGCCTGCCCGGCGCTCCAGCGCCGTTGTCGAGTCCTTCCTCAAAATCTTCGATGACCGACTCGCGGCCGATGAGTATCGGGGGCCGCTTGCCGGCAGTGGGCTTAAAGGGATTTGGATTCATGTCGGACTCCTCGGATTGGCAAACCCTGGCAATAGTTATACCAACTTGTACCGAGTTATACCAACTTAATCTGACAAAGGGACTGACAATTTGTCACGCTGGCACCAAAACCAATTTGTCAAGGGCTAGAGGACCAGAAAACCTACCATTTCTACCCCGTCCCCTAATGGCACATGTGGCCGAAAAAGGCGGCGTCTGCTGCTCGCCAGGGGCGGAAGGTGGAGGGATCGACCTTTACGTGCGCCGCGGCGGGTACGTCGTACCATTTGACCGTGTAACCGGCACCGTGAGAGCAAAAGACCGAATCAGGCGTGTTGGGCAGATCGGCCTCGGGCTCATAGGCGGCAGTCTCGATTACACGCTCGGCATCATGGCAAGCCGCATAACCGGCGAACTCCAGGTACAGATGACCGCGGCCGCTTGTGTAGGCAGCTACCTCCAGGGCATAGTCCTGCACCTCGGATGCCGGCACGCGACCCACAAGCTTCGCCCGGTCCCCCGCCATCGTCGGCGGCTCGTACTCGGCACCCATGCGCGTGGCATCTGAAAGCGCCCGGCCCACGCACTCTCCCGGCACCTCGAGCTCAAAGCGATACCACGGCTCCAGCAGCACCGCCGCGCCGGCCTCACGCGCCTGCATCAAACCCTGGCGAATCGCGCGGTACGTGGCCTGGCGAAAGTCGCCGCCCTCGGTGTGTTTGGCATGCGCACGGCCACCTGTGAGCGTAATGCGTACATCGGTGATGGGCGAGCCGGTCAGCACGCCCAGGTGATCGCGCTCCATGGCGTTAGTAAGTGCCAGACGCTGCCAGTTAAGATCGAGCTCGTCGGTCGAGGTCACGGTGCCAAACTGCACGCCCGAACCCGCTGGCAACGGCTCCAGGCTCAGATGCACCTCGGCATAATGGCGCAGCGGCTCAAAGTGCCCCACGCCCTCGACCGGCTGCGAAATAGTCTCCTTATAGAGAATGCCGCCAGACTCAAAATCAATCGAAAGGCCAAAGCGATCTGCCAACACCCGCTGCACGACCTCGAGCTGCACGGCGCCCATCAGCTGCAGGTGAATCTGCTCCAGATGCGTATTCCAGCTTACGCCGAGCATGGGATCTTCGTCCGCCAACTCAGTCAGCGCTTTGAACACCGCATGGACATCGTGTTCGCCCGGAAGCACCGTATAGGTGAGGACCGGCGCAATGACAGGTGCATCGCCCGCAGGCTCCGCGCCCAGGGCGTCCCCCGGGCGAACGTGCGCAAGACCCGTCACGGCACAAATACCGCCAGCGACAACTTCTTGGGCAAGCTCATACTTTTCGCCGTTATAGATGCGCACCTGGTCGATCTTTTGCTCCCATGCCTCGGCACCGGAACGTCCGCCAATCACCTGCTTGGCATGCAGCGTGCCGCCGGTCACTTTAACCCAAGCCAAGCGCTCGCCGCGATCCCCGCGGCTGACACGATAAACGCGCGCGGCAAACTCCGGGAGCCACGCCTGTTCACGCATCAGCGCGCATATGCCATCCAGCAGCTCGTCCACGCCTTGGTCCTTAAGCGCCGAGCCGGCAAAGCAGGGAAAGAGCTTGCGCTCGGCAACCATGCGTGACAGCGTCGCGACGGAAAGCTCACCCGCCTCAAGAAACTCCTCGAGCGCTTCTTCGTCTAACGCGGCAGCGTCCTCCTGAACGGCCCCGCCCGCCAACAGTTCGTTGGCATCCAAGCAGCCCTCGGAGAGACGTTGCCCAAGTTGTGTCAGCAAAACATCGCGGCCGGGATTCTCCAAATCGATCTTGTTGATGAAGATGAATGTCGGGATGTCATAACGTGCAAGCAGGCGCCACAGGGTTTCGGTGTGCCCCTGCACGCCGTCGTTGGCGCCCACAACCAAAATCGCATAGTCGAGTGCGCGCAGCGTGCGCTCCGCCTCGGCCGAAAAATCAACGTGGCCGGGCGCATCCACGAGCATGACGTGGGTATCGCCGTGGTCGAGTACAGCCTGCGACGAGAAGATCGTAATGCCACGCTCGCGCTCGATCGCGTTAGTGTCCAGATGCGAATCGCCATCGTCCACGCGGCCGCGCTTGCGAATGCGGCCCGCGTTGAACAGCATGGCCTCGGCCAACGTGGTCTTGCCGGCATCGACATGCGCCAAGATTCCAACGACCGCTTGCTTCGACATGGCTCTCCTCTTATTGCAAGCCCATCGCACGCGGCAACGGGCGTCCTCGTTCCACACTGGATGATACAATTTACGAGCCGGCGGGCGAAGCGGGCCCTATCCCCCGACCGAGCTCATCGTCCCGCGTTGCCGCGCGGCGATTTTCGTAGGTTCGCGCCTTGCGAAAGCCGGCTTTCAAAACAGCGCAGTAATCGAAAATGGCCCCACCCGGAGCCATTTTTCATTCGAATTAAGGACTGGTACGCGCCCCTGCTCTTACGCCTCGCGCAGCCAATCGAACGCGACACGCGCCGTGCCGTCCGACACATACACGATGCCGGCGCGCTCAAATCCGGCCTTGAGGCTCGCCCCCTGCATGGGCAGGTTGTCCTGATGCGTGTCGATGCGCAGGTGATCGGCACGCTCCTTGGCAAAGGCAAACATCGCGGCCGCGATATCGTGCACGGTGCCATCGGATGCCACGCGGTGCAGCACGGCGTACGGAGTGTCGCTACGCCATTGACCATCCTCAATTACGTCATAGCACTCGTCCGGGCCCGGCAAAAAGGCAAACGTCGCCACCACGTGGCCGTCGACTTCGCACACATAGCTGCCATCAGCGGCGATATCGGCAGCCAGCTGCTCGGCAGAAGGCGTGCCCTCGGGCCACTGCGTGGCGTTGCCATGCGCACGCATAAAGGCGCGGGCCGCGTCATAGATAGCCATGACGGCGGGAATGTCGGTATCGAGGGTTTTTCTGATCATCACGCGGCGACCTCACGTTTATTGGTATCACTTTGATTGGGCAATGATACCAACGTTTTGAGAAGGGCGCGATGCAGATGGGAAGCAAAAAGCGAGCCGCCTGGTCAAAGGCCACAAGCGAGTTTTTGGGCGCTGCCACCGGCGGCGATATGAGCGACCTGTTTGCGCGCGAGGACGAGCGTCGCGACGCCTTGGACGCCGAGCGCGATGAGGCTTGGCGCTACAAGTCGTGCGAGCGCAAAAACCGTTACGACACGCGCGCCGAGGCCGAGGCAGTTATGGCCGACTGCGAAAACCGCGGGCGGCGTGGTTTGGCCTGCTACAAATGCGAATACTGCGGTGGATGGCACCTGACGTCGCACCCATGGAAATAGACGCCGCATCGGCACGGCGCTAGCGAAGCGCCGGTAATCGCACGCAAGTTACGGGCGCGGCGGCACTAAAACATCGTAACGAACTGCCTTGCCCGCAAGTTGATAGCTCGGCTTAACGCCGGCAAGCAGCGGCCCCTTCACCGGCCGCTTGATAACGACCTTGCGCGGGTGCACCGCAAGCGCAGCTTCGACCAACGTCTCCTCATCGGCGCACGGCTGTTCCAGATGATGCAAGAGTTGGAACTTCTTTTTAACCGCCGCGCTCTTGGTGCGTCCGGGAAACATGGGGTCCAGATACACCACGTCAGGAGCGGTGAGCTCGCCCTGCCCGATCAGCTCAGCTGTATGGCGAAGGCCGGCAATGCTGTCCTCGCCCGCATGTAAGCGCATGCGCGCCACGGCTGTCGCAAGCGCCGGATCATCTGCCGCGCGATCCAAGGCATCCTTGAGGAGCGCCGCGATCACGCAATCCTGCTCATACAGATCGACGGTAAAGCCCGCGGCCGCCAGCAGCAGCGAATCCTCGCCAAAGCCTGCCGTGGCGTCAATCGCCCATGGGCTCTCGATGCCTTTTGCGCGCGCAGCCTTTACCAGCAGTTCTTGCTGCAGACGGCCCTGCTTGAGCCGTGGAAGCATGCGGCCAAAATCGGCACGCAGCTCCATCGTGCCGTCGGTAAGCGTGAGGCCCTCGGACTTCCCGATTAGCTCAAGCCCCGCGGACCGAGCAACAGAAAAGGGATCGACGACGCCCATGGGTACTCCTTAACAAGCAAAACGAATACGCGAGCGCCGTTTATGTCGGCACCCAACCGTCCGCTATTGTCCCACATGCGACATGGCCCACAGCATCCCAATGCAAAGCACCGCCATCAATCCCGTGCACACGGCAGCGATCACAGAATCACCCATGCGCCTTCCCAACGACCGCGGCTCATGCACTTGCCCTGC
>DBEXMY010000100.1:0-18357 GCA_048168905.1 Collinsella sp.
ATCGAGGTCACTTTTGCTAGTCACGCCCTGCAGACGAGGGCCAAAGGCGACATTCTCGTAGATGGATTTAGGAAACGGGTTGGGCTGCTGAAAGATCATGCCCACGCGACGACGGAGATCGACCGGGTCGACACCCTCGGCATAGATATCGTTGCCGTCGAGCGTCATGGTGCCCTCGATGCGCGTGCCCTCGATCAGGTCGTTCATGCGGTTGATGCAGCGCAAAAACGTCGATTTGCCGCAGCCCGAAGGGCCAATAAACGAGGTGATGGCGTTTTTGGCGATGTTGAGGTCGAGCCCCGTCAGCGCATGAAAGTCACCGTACCAAAAGTTGAAATCCTTGGCCGTAATGGCCGCTTGCTCCAGCGTGGGAGCGGACTGATAAACGGACATGGGACTCCTTAACTAGCGACGCTTGCGCGACAGGAAGCGCGCAAACAGGTTGAAGGCCAAAATGATCACCATCAGCAAGAGCGCGGTGCCGTAGGCTGCGTTCATGTTGATGCCGTCGTTGGCAAGCAGGTACAGGTGAACCGTCATGGGGCGGCCGGAATCGAGCGGCGAAATAGGTAGATTGATGGCCTGCCCCATGGTGTAGAGCACCACCGCGGTCTCGCCAATGGCACGGCCGATGGCGAGGACGATGCCCGTGGCAATACGGCCAAAGGCAGAAGGAAGCACGATCTTGGAGACAACCTGCCACTTGGTGGCGCCCAGGCCGTACGCGCCCCAACGGATATAGCGCGGAACGGCGCGAATGGCCTCTTCGGTGGTGCGCATGACGATGGGAAGCATCAAGAGCGCGAGTGCCAGGGCGGCAGAGACCATCGAAAGGCCCAAGCCCATGGCCTCGACAAACAAGGCGTAGCCAAACAGACCCATAACGATGGAGGGCACCGAGGCCAAAGCGTCAGCAGCGTAGCGAATGAGCTCGACGACCTTGCCCTGCTTGGCGTACTCGGCCAGATAGACGGCTGCCAGCACAGCGATCGGCGTGCAGATAAGCATGGCGAGCGCCGTCACATAGACGGTCGAGACGATCGTGGGCCAAATACCGCCCTCGGCGTTGACGCCCTGGGGCCAACCGAAGATAAAGTCGAGCGAGATGTGTGGCAGGCCGTTGATGACCACGTAGGCGATGATAGCGACCAGCACCAGCGTGGTGATGTAGGCAGCGGCACGGAACACGCCAAGCATGATCTTGTTGGACAGGTCCTTGTTGATGCGGCCCTTCTTGCCGTGGGAAAGGGCACGCTTGATGCGCTCGCGCGACGAGGTCGTATCGACCGTCGTGTCAACGGAATCGGACATAGCCTACCCCCTCTTCTTCTTGGAAATCAGACGGACGATGCCCACCAGCGTGGCGGAGATGATAAACAGGACCACACCCATGCCGAACAGCGCCGAGCGGTGCAGACCCGAGGAATAGCTCATGTCGAGCGCAATCTGGCTCGTGAGCGTCGAGATGGGGCTCGCAATGCTGTCGGGAATAACCGGGGCGTTACCTACGACCATGAGCACGGCCATGGTCTCGCCGATGGCACGGCCCATACCCAGCACGATGGCATCAACGATACCCAGCTTCGCGGCATGTAGCACGACCTTATAGATGGTCTGCCACTTGGTGGCGCCCATGGCATACGATGCCTCGCGAATGCCCATGGGAATGGAATTGAGAGCATCGATGGTGAGCGTGGTGATGGTAGGGACGATCATGATGGCGAGCACAAACCACGCCGTCAGCGCACCAAAACCAAGGCCGCCGGTCAGTTGTGCGATAAACGGGCGGATGATGATCATGCCAAAGAAGCCGTAGATGATGGAGGGTATGCCCGCCAGCAGGTCAACGGCGGGGCTGATGAGCTTGCGCACGCGCTTGCTGGCAATCTCGACCAGGTAAACGGCCGTACCCACGCCCAGCGGCACGCCCATGGCGAGCGCACCGACGGTCACCAGACCCGAGCCGGCAAGCAGCGACAAGATGCCGTAGTGGCCCTCGGAAGGCGCCCACGTAAAGCTAAAGAAGTCCGCCAGACCGATGTCGGTAAAGACGGGCAGCGCCGAGTACGTGGTAAAGACAAAAATCAGGATGACGGTAACGACCGCCAAGAACGCGCAGGCAAAGAAGATCCACTGCAGCGCCTTCTCCTTGATATAGGTACTGTGCGATACGAGCGCCAGCTCGCGCTTCTTGTGCGTCTGAACATTCTGCTCAGTCTGGGAGTTTTCCTGTGCTTCCATGCTACTCACTCCCCTTCTCGTCGTTGGTGACGGGAATAAAGCCCGCCTCGCGAATCTGCTTGTCCATCTTTTCGGACGTCACATAGTCGATGTAATCCTGCGCCTGCTGCGAAGGCGCACCCTTCACAAAGAAGTAAAGGTCGCGTGAGATGGGATAGCCGCCGCTCGCGACCGTCTTCTCGGACGCCTCAACATGATTGACCGAGACGGCCTTGACCGAGGTCTTGGCGTTGAGGCTATCGACGAAGCCCAGCGAAATGTAGCCAATGGCACCGCGCGAACGAGATACCACGTCGCGCACCTGGCCCGTGCCCGAAAGAACGGCCGAGCGGCGATCGAACGGGGTGCCGTCCATCACGATGGTGCGGAAGGCCTCACGCGTGCCGGACGCCTCATCTCGATTGATGACCTGGATCCTCAGGTCCTCGCCACCGACTTCTTTCCAGTTGGTGATCTTGCCGGCGTAAATATCGCGGAGCTGCTCGGTCGAGAGGTTATCGACCGGGTTATCGTCGTTCACGATGACCGCGATACCGTCGTGGGCAATGACGATGGGAGTCAGGCCCAGATCCTGTTCGTCGGCATTGAGTCCACGGGAGGAGCTGGCGATATCGGCTGTGCCGGCGCTGACGGCCTCGATGCCAGCGGAAGAACCCAAACCGGAAACGAGCACGTCGATGCCGGTCTCCTCCTTAAAGCCCTCGGCCGCAATCTCGGCGATAGGAAGGCAGGTCGTGGAGCCGGCGACGGTAATGGAAGAGGTAGAAGATCCCGAAGAACAGGCGCACAGCGTAAGCGTAAGCACAGCGGCGCTCAGGACCGATACGATCTTTCTCATAGCATCACGCCGATCGCAGCATGGCGCCCACAGGTGCCGTCCTCGTTACGGTAGGAATAAAAGCGGTCGTTCTGACGCACAGTCGAAAGCTGGGTATCCACGATATTATCCGCGTCGACACCGACATCTACCAGCGCCTCGCGAATGGCAGCGGAAAGATCGAGCATGCGAGAGGCACTCGCATCGATGCAAGAGAACTCGGCGGCAAAGCGATCCATGAGTTCCTGGGATACCTCATATTCGTCACCCAAGATATGGGGGCCGATATAGGCGGAAACGTTGCTCGCATCGCAGCCGGCAGCATCGCAAAGCGCCTGGCACGCCTTGGCAGAAATACGTGCAATCGTGCCCTTCCAACCGGAGTGCACCACGGCAAATCCGCCAGGGGCCACCAGCACCACGGGAACGCAGTCGGCAAAGCAGAGCAGCACGGGCACGTTATGCGCCGTGCAGACGATGGCATCACAGCCCTCGGCAATCTGCTCGCGAACGTCCTCAAGGCCATCGGCGCCGTTCGAGGTCACCGCAACGATATGATCACCATGGACCTGATTGGGAACGAGCAGGTTGTGCTCGCACTCGGCGGCACCCATAGCTTCGAGCGCACGACGACGATTTTCTTGAACAGCAAAGGGGTCATCGCCAACATGCGAGCCCAAGTTGAGTGAGGAGTACGCATCTTCGGAAACGCCACCGGCGCGCTCGGTGAAGGCAAAGCGAACATCGGATGTCGCGCCCTCCACCAACGTAACTCCATCATGGTCGACACGCGAAACGTTGTCCGCACGTGCTGCCATACTAAAGCCTCCTAATAACACAAGTACCGCGGCATCGCCGCTACAGCCCGCGTTTATACGGCTGTCATACTTCTCTAAAAGGATACCTGCTGCGCTGGAGGCAATCGTAAAGGGAACGTAAAGAGATTGGAGGTTCTAGTTTACAAAGTCGAAATAAAAAGGGCGCGTCCATACGGACACGCCCCTGTGCACAACAATGCAAAGAACGACTTAGAAGCTACCGCGCTTCAGGAAGTCGGGAAGCTCGAACTGATCGTTGCCGAAGTTAGGAAGCTCGGTGCCACCAACGTTGCGGGTCGGAGCGGCCTGAGCCGGACTGGTGGCCGGAGCGGTGCGTTGCGGCTCAGCGGAGGCAGCGGCCTTGCTCTGAGACTGCTGAGCAGCAAAGAGCTCGTCCTGGCGGTTGACGTTGGAGTCGGAGAAGCCCGTAGCGATGACGGTGATACGCACCTGGTCGCCCAGGGACTCGTCGACAACGGTACCGAAGATGATGTTGGCCTCGGGATCGACGGCATTGGCGACAACGTCGGCGGCGTCGCTGATCTCTTGGATGCCCAGGTCCTTGGAACCGGCGATGGAGAGCAGCACGCGCGTGGCACCATCGATGGAGCTCTCGAGCAGCGGGCTGGAGATGGCCTGCTGGGCAGCATCGACGGCACGGGTATCCCCAGAAGAGGTACCGATACCCATCATGGCGGTACCGGCCTGCTTCATGATGGTCTTAACATCGGCGAAGTCCAGGTTGATGA
Organism: Collinsella sp.; assembly: GCA_048168905.1. Classification (GTDB taxonomy): domain Bacteria; phylum Actinomycetota; class Coriobacteriia; order Coriobacteriales; family Coriobacteriaceae; genus Collinsella. The sequence continues at coordinate 4,626 of DBEXMY010000100.1, forward strand.
TACCGGGGACGGTGATGAGGTCGGTGATGCCCTGGGTGCCCTGGGAAAGGACACCATCGGCAATCGCGAAGGCCTCGAGCATGGTGGTCTTCTTCTCGGCGATGTCGAGCAGCTTATCGTTAGGAATGACGATCATGGTGTCGACGCAATCGGAGAGGGTCTTAATGCCCTCCTCGGCGCTCTTCTTGCGCTTGCGGCCCTCGAAGGTGAAGGGCTTGGTCACGACGGCGACGGTCAGCGCACCGACCTCGTTCATCGCGATATCGGCAACGATGGGGGCAGCGCCGGTACCGGTGCCACCGCCCTCGCCGCAGGTGATGAACACCATGTCGGCGCCAGCGAGCGCCTCGGCAATGTCGTCGCGGGACTCATCGGCAGCCTTGCGGCCAACCTCGGGGTTGGCGCCGGCGCCCAGGCCGCGGGTAAGGTCGGTGCCGATGTGCACCTTGATATCGGCATCAGAGATCGCGAGTGCCTGAGCATCGGTGTTGATGGCAACAAACTCGACGCCGCGGATGCCCTCTTCGATCATTCGATTGACCGCGTTGGTACCGCCGCCGCCGACGCCGACCACCTTAATGACGGCAAGGTAGTTGTTGATCTCTGTCTCGTGCATGTCGGTCCTCCGAACAAAGGTTATAGCCATAGCATGGGTCGACCCCTGCGCACATTAACCTTCAGGTTGAAAGTAAATGCAAAGGTAAACCGTATTATGTTTGCACATTATGAACGTATCAGTCAAATAATTGACCGTGAAAACCAAACAAACCAGATAAACGGCGTGGTATGGCCCCTCAACAAAGCATCAACCAGCGCTACGAGGTCGGAGCGTTCCTAAATGTATAGTTACCCGGAGAACGCACATTGATATACGTTACGCCCTCTACCTGCGAAAGCAGCTTGGTGACTACGCGCTCCTTCTTGACGATATCGTTCGAATCGCCCAGCGACACCTCAATGCCGTTATTGAGGTTTGCCGAGATGGCTTCGACCGAAGGCGTGGAAATATCCTTGACTTGTCCCAAGAACTCGCTCGAAAAACCACGCACATAATCCAAGCCAGCCTTAACGGCCTTGGAGCTCACCGCCTGGCCGGAAACCGGAGCGACATCCGCCGAGACATCAGTCAACAACACCGCGCCATAGTGCTTAGCGAGCGCCAGCGCGGCATCAATGCCGGTCAGGGTATTTGAGCCCTGCCCCGTCGTGATGACGTTGCCCTGGTCATCCACTTCGACCGACGTCGACAGCGGGGCGATCCAGGTGTCATCATCCCCGATGGCCCAGGCAAGGTCATCGGAGCTGATATAGGCAATTGCGATGACCTTGCGCTCCATCGGCGTAATGATGAGCGTATGCGGGAACTGACGCTGGACATCCACGCCCGACACCCACGGGTTCTGCTTGAGGTCCTCGGTAATCTGGTCAGGATCGACGTTAAAAAGCGACGTTCCCTCGGGCAAATCGATCAGCTGGATAGCATCGTGCTTCGTCACATGCTCGCTGCCTTGAATCTGAATATCAGTGGCGGTAAACAATCCAGAGTTGATCACCACGACGGCAACGACGACGAGCACGGCCAAGACGGCCAGAACGCCGCCCACGATTTTGCCTTTGCCTGTAACGAGAGAAGCGGCGTCTGACGTTTTATTTGCCATCGCCCCAAGTGAAGACAACGGGTTGACGCCTTTTTTACCCGAAGGCTTCTTGGCGGTAGCCGGCACCGATGTCAGCGAGCGCGGTTTCGATGCGCCCAGCGTGCGACCCGGACGCGGCGCTTTAGTTCCCGTCGAGGGCTTAGGAGTTGCCATGGGACGGGCAGGTTTGGCGCCCATAACAGGCTTTGACGTCACCGAGGGACGCGAGGACTTTTTTGCGGCCGGACGATTGCCGAGCTGCGAGCCGACAACCGGACGACTGGTCTGTCGAGCATGCCCGACAGACTTAGAGTGCGCGACGGTATTGCGTTGAGGTTTGGCAGGCGCGCCGGAACGCCCTCCGGCGCGGCGGAAGGTGGGTTTCGATGCTCTAGAAGCCGAGGAATTTAACTTCCGGTCTGAGCTCGATGCCATACGCCTCCCTCACCTTTCCGTGCACATGTCTGATAACCGCGGCAACGTCATCGGCCGAGGCAGTTCCGTTATTAACGATAAAATTAGCGTGAACGGGCGAAACTTCCGCGCCGCCAATCGAAAAACCCTTTAATCCACAATCCTCGATAAGCTTGCCCACACTCGCATCGGGCGGGTTGCGAAAGACCGACCCGCAGGATGCGCGACCCATGGGCTGCGTACGCTTGCGCCTCGTCAGGTACCGCTCCATGCGCTCGCGAATGTCGGCCTTGGGCGCCGGTTTAAGCTTGAGCACGCACTCGAGGATAATCTCATTGCGGGGAAGGCTACATTCGCGGTAGCCCCAAGTGATCTCGGACCCCGCATAATGCTTGATACCGGATGCCGGGTCAAACGTTACGACATCCTCAACCAGCGAGCCAATCCACTCGGTCCGTGTGCCGGCATTCATAGATATCGCACCGCCAACCGAGCCAGGGATGCCAACGGCAAACTCAAGGCCCGAGAGGCTACGCGACAGGGCATCGTTGACCAGGCGCGCAAACATCACGCCCGCACCGACCGTCAGCGTACAACCGTCATCGGCAACAACCGTGCGCTGAAACTCACGTCCGAGCGAAATGACGGCGCCGCGATAACCGCCATCGGCAACCAGCAGATTGGAGCCCTTGCCGATGATGACCCACGGCACCTGCTCGCGATCGAGCACCGCCACGGCGCGGCGGAGGGCATGATAGCTATGGCACGTCACAAAGAGGTCGGCCTTGCCGCCGATACGATAGCTCGTATGACGCGCAAGGCGCTCGTCCTCGATCACATCCGTGTCGATCATGCCCGAGAGCGCCATGACGGCGTTAAACAGACCCATTAGACTTAAGCGTCTTTCTTGGCAGTCAAATACTCGATAAACTCGGGGCCGACGGTCGTAACGTCACCGGCACCCATAGTGAGCAGCAAGTCGCCCTCGCCCACCATCTGCTCGAGCTCCTGATTGAGCTCAAGACGGCTGGAGCAGTACACGACCTCCTTGCCAGGATGCTTGGCGCGCACGGTATCGGCGAGCATCTTAGAGGTAACACCCGGAATGGGCATCTCGCCAGCCGAGAACACATCAATCAGCAGCAGTTTATCGGCATTGGCAAATGCATCGGCAAAGTCGTCGCACAGGGCCTGCAGGCGCGAATAGCGGTGCGGCTGGAACACGACGTCGACGTGCTTGTAGCCCAGCGACGAAGCGGCAGCAAGCGTCGCCTTGATCTCGGTGGGGTGATGGCCGTAATCATCGACCACGGTGATGCCATCGATATCGCCCACGTGGGTAAAGCGACGACGGACGCCCTCAAAGCTCGAAAGCGCCTTGGCGGCGGCGTCGATGTCAAGGCCCAGGACATGGGCGACGGTGAGCACCGCCGTGGCGTTGAGCATGTTGTGGCGACCGGGATTACTCTTGATCTCCACAGCGTGCTCAGTGCCGTCCTCAAAGCGAACGATAAAGTCGCTCTGGATGCCCTTGACATCAGGGTGCATGCAGACGATGTCGTTGCTCTCGGCAAAGCCGTAGGAAAGCACGTGACGGCCCGTCGACTTGGCGAGCTCGACCAGATGCGGGTCCTCACCGCAGACGATGACGGTGCCGTCCTCGCCCACCAGGCTCATGAATTTGGCGAAAGTCGCCTCGATCTCCTCGATACCCGAGTAGTGATCGAGGTGGTCGGCCTCGACGTTGGTCACAATGACCACGTTGGGGTTCAGGAACAGGAAGGAACTGTCGGACTCGTCGGCCTCGGCGACAAAGTAGTCGCCCGAGCCGTTCTTGCCGTTCGTGTCATAGCCCTCGACGATGCCACCGATCAGGAAGCTCGGATCCAGACCCATGCGGTCGAGCATGGTGGCGCACATCGAAGACGTGGTGGTCTTGCCATGCGTGCCGGCAACAGCGACGGTGGTGTAGCCGTGGCCCAAAGCAGAGAGCATCTTGGCACGGGGCCACACGGGAATACCAAGCTCGCGAGCGCGCACGAGTTCAGGGTTGGACTCCGGAATAGCGGTGGAGACAACAACCACGTCGGGCTTGACCTCGTCGATCGTGGCGGCCTCATGGCCCACATGCACCTTCACACCAGCGCGGGTAAGCTGGCGGATATAACGTGACGTCTTAAGGTCGGAGCCGGTAACGGCATAACCGCGCTCGTGCAGAACGAGGGCGATGCCGCTCATGCCGGCGCCGCCGATACCGATAAAGTGGGCGCTCTTAAACTCGGGCGCGGAGGTTGCAGTCTGGGAATCAGCCATGTGCTCGTGTACTCCTTGCGTAAACACTGCCTGTAACCCGTTAACTGTACCGCACCTACCGCATCAGCGCGAGGGCGACCGACGATATCCCGTCTAACTAACGCAAACCCTCTACCGCATCCGCCAGAAGAGCGGCGGCCCTATCCTGAGCCAGACCACGCGCCGCCTGACGCATGGCGTCGCGTGCCGCCGCGTCATCGACCAGGTGCAGCAGCTCATCGGCAAAGGCAGAACCGTCGATATCGGCATCGGCGCAGAGCACGCCGGCCCCGGCGTCGACCAGATAACGAGCATTGGTGGTTTGGTGGTCGGCCGTCGCATGCGGATACGGCACGAGCACCGAGGGCACGGCGAGCGCAGCGATCTCGGCCACGCTCGATGCGCCCGAACGCGAGAGCACCAAATCGGCAGCAGCCAGCATATCGCCCATGTTGTCGATGTAAGGCTGGACGCGGTAACGCTTCGCCTCCTCGGGCGTCAGCGCCAAAGCGCGCTCGGTCTCCTCAAAGCCGTCGGCACCCGTCGAATGCAACACATAGAGGTTCTTGCGCGAAAGCAGCTCGTTTTTGAGCGAAACCACGCGCTCGTTGAGGTGTTGGGCGCCAAGTGAACCGCCAAAGACGAGCAGCAGCGTAGCGTCCTCGGGAACGCCAAGTGCCTTGCGGCCGCGAGCGCGATCGCCCTCGATCACCGAGCGACGTACGGGGTTGCCGGTCATGAGCACGTGGTCAGGGTCACCTTCGCGCTCAAAGACCGAACGCGCTGCCGGCACCGAGATGCACACGCGGGCGGCGTGGGAGTTCATCATCTTGTTGGCCAGGCCCGGAACAGAGTTCTGCTCATGCAGCAGATACGGAACGCCCGCGCCCTTGCACCACCCCAGCAGCGGAACCTCGACATAGGCACCAAAACCAATGGCGGCATCGGGCTTGCCGACCTTTGAGAAATGACTGGCGAGCGCACGCTTGGCTTTGTTGACACGCCACAGCGAGGTCAGCGCCGTCCAAGGACGGGAGCGGTCGAAGCCCGTGACCGTAATGGGCACAAAATCAAACCCAGCCTCGGGGACCAGACGACCCTCGAGCTTGCGCGACTGGCCCACGAACACAACGTGGTGGCCACGGTCACGGAGCTCTTCGGCCAAGGCGAGCGCGGGGTTGATGTGCCCTGCCGTGCCGCCGGCTGCAATAGCAACGGTCATTTTATCGGTCATGGTAGTCCCTTCGTACACGCGGTCCCTGGCCGTCGGTACGCAGACGCGCCGACGGGTCTGAGTTCAAATCGATTCGATTATATCCGCCGCCCGCATTGCGAGGAGTGGGGCGCTGAGGACGACCTTGCGGCGCCGTTCGCTGACGCGGGCGGGCTGCGGGGTCGGTCGCAGAGCCATCCAGGACGGTAAAACCGTTACGCGAAGATCGCTCGCCGCGCACGTGGGGCACGCCGGCGGTACTCTCATCCATAACGGCAAAGCTCTCACGGCGGCGGTCATACTCATCGCGGCGGGCGCTCTCGTACGAAACGCGCAGGATCAACCCGGCAAGCATGAGCGACACAATAATCGACGAACCGCCGTAGCTAATAAACGGCAACGGTTTGCCCGTCATGGGAAACACGTTGAGGATGCCCAGCGCGTTAATCAAAAACTGCACTGCGAGAATGACCGCGGAGCCAGACGCCATGAGCGCGCCCCGACGATCGGTCGCCTGCTCGGCAATGCGAAACGCCGAGTAGATCAGCATCGCAAACACCAAGAAGAACAGCACGGTTCCGACAAAACCGACGTCCTCGCCAATGATGGCCAAGAGGTAGTCGTGGTGTGCCTCGGGCAGATACGAGTACTTCATGGTTGAGTTGCCGATGCCACGGCCGAACAGACCGCCCGAGGCAAAGGCCATGATGGCAAGCGTGGCCTGATAGCCGTCACCATACTCGTCGGCCCAAGGGTTCAAGGCAACCTGAATACGCACCATACGGTATGGCTCTGCGACAAGCGCAATCACGATCACGAGAATGCCGAAGATTAGCACGCCGATGATAAATCTGGGGTCGAGACCCGCAAACAACGCCATGCACATGAGGGTCAACAGGATGATCAGGACAGTACCGAAATCGGGCTGGATAAAGATCAGAAAGAGCGAAATGCCCAGGTAGATGCCCATCTTGCGAAGGAATTCGTTGATGTTGCCACCGGGCGAAAAGAAGCGATCAAGCATGATGGCCGAATACGCAATGGCAAATGGCTTTAAAAACTCGGAAGGCTGGAACTGAATACCGGCGATGTTGAGCCAGCGCGTGGCGCCGCGGCTGCCGCTGCCCACCAAGAACACCAGAAGCAGTAGCCCTATCATGCCGATAAGGAAGATCCTGAGCACATCCTCCCCAAACCAGCTGTCCGGCAAAACGCGCACGATGGCAATCAGCGCCAGAACACCGACCACGGCAAACGCGGCCTGTCGACCCAGAAAAAACGTCGCCGAGCCATTCTCGTGCAGCGCCTCGACCGAAGACGCCGAGTACACCATCAGCAGGCCAAAGCATACCAAGGTAAACAAGCAGGCCATGAATATCAAACGGGGGCGCATGATACGGGCGGGAACGCCGGCAATATAGCGTTCGCTAAACGACTGCCCGCCGCGGCTGGAACGCGGTGTGGTGCGACGTGAGGAAGCACGGTCCGAGTCGGGCCTCCTCATACCTTGTCGGGGGCTCTCCTCTCTCACCGCAACCCCTATTCCATTTGTGATTTCGCTGTAGCGGCAAGCTGAGCCACGTAGTCCTTAAACACGCGGCCGCGCTCCTCATAGCCCGAGAACTCATCGAACGAAGAGCAGGCAGGAGAAAGTAAGATCACGTCACCACGGCTCGAAAGCGAACGGGCAACGTCCACGGCGTCGCGCAGGTCATCCGCCTGGGCGATATCCACATCGCCATCGACATCAGCCTCGTCCATAGCGGCGGTGAAGCGCTCGCGCGCATCGCCAAAGCAGACGACCGAGCGCACGTTGTCCATAACGACGCGCGCGAAGTCCGTGAGCGGAGTGCCCTTATCGTGGCCGCCGAGCAGCAAGATCACGTCGTCATCGGGAAATGCCGTCAGTGCCTTCTCGACCGCATCGGTGTTAGTCGCCTTGGAATCGTTGACGTAGCGCACGCCGTCAATCTCGCCACACGGCTCCACGCGGTGCTCGAGCGGCTGGAACGAGGCCAGACCGCGGCAGACACCGTCGACATCGGCACCGACTGCCAAGGCAGCCGTGGCAGCGCACAGGGCATTGATAACATTGTGATGGCCCGAGATCTTGAGCTCGGATGTAGCGATGAGCGGGGTCTCGACGCCCTTCAGGCGCACGATCATCTTGCCATCGCGCACAAAGGCGGCATCCTCGCCCTCAGGCTCGTCAAAGGCAACCTTGCAGATGCGACGACCCGGCGTGTAGATGTACTCATCGAACTCGTGAATGCCGGCGTCTTCGACGTCGACAACCACCAGATCGTCATCGACCATATTGTCAAACAGTTTGATCTTGGCAAGCGCATAGTTCTTATGACTCTTATGCCAGCCCAAGTGGTCGGGAGTGATGTTGAGCAGCACCGCCACGCGGGGGTGGAGCTCGGTTGTCGTAGCAATCTGATAGCTCGAGAGCTCAGCCACAAACCACTCGTTGTGGGCTCGGCCGTCAATCTCGTTGACCGGCGGCTCGCCGATGTTGCCGACAGCAACGCTGGCCTCGCCGGCAGCCTTAAGCAGATAATCAGTCAGCGACGTGGTGGTCGTCTTGCCGTTGGTGCCCGTGATGGCAATCCAGTTATCGGGCGACAGGCGATAGGCAAACTCGGGCTCACCCATAATCTGGGCGGCATGCTCGCGCCCAGCCTTAAAGAAGCCCGAGAACTCCGAGATGCCCGGGCACGTCACGCATACGTCATAGGCGCCCTCGACCTGTTCGGTCCCATAGACAAACGACGCACCAGCAGCCTCGAGCGCACGCGTGGCGTCATTGGGCTCAGAGGTGCCACCGCCATACACGGTAACGGCACTTACGCGCTCGGGATGTGCCAGCGCCCAGCGGGCGACATCGAGACCGGATTTGCCCTGACCCAAAACGAGCAGGCTAAAGACATCAGCAAGAGACATGAAAGACCACTATCCCAACTGGAAGAACAGAGCAAGGCCAACGGCACCAAAGGCAGCAGCGATAATCCAAAAACGGATGACGACCTTGGTCTCGGCCCAGCCCTTCTTTTCGAAATGATGATGGATGGGCGCCATAAGGAAGACGCGCTTGTGCGTAAAGTGGAAGTAGACAACCTGAATCATGACCGACAGGGTCTCAACGATAAACAGGCCGCCGATGATGAGGGAGACGACCTCGGTGTTGGTCATGATGGACGTGCAGGCAAACGCGGCGCCCAGGGCAAGCGAGCCGGTATCGCCCATAAAGATGCTCGCCGGATAGCAGTTGAACCACAGAAAGCCCAAGCAGGCACCGGCACACGCGGTGCAGAAGATGGACAGGTTCACGTCTCCGTGCAAAAACGCCATGGCAGCCATGGCGAGCATGGCAATCATGGAGGTGCCGCCAGCAAGACCGTCAAGGCCATCGGTCAGGTTCACGGCATTAGAAAGACCGGCGATCATCAGCCAGCAAAAGACAATGTAGAGCCACGGGAACGAAAGGCCGCAGATGGTGGTCGAAAGCACGCCAAGGTCAATCGTCAGGCCGCCGGGAAAACGAATCTCGGGGGCGACGCCGCACCAGTTAACGGCAAGTACCGTAAAGGTGACACAGATAATGGTTAGGCCGATCATCTTGGCATGAGGCGTCAGACCGAGCGAGCGCCCATGCGTAACGGAGGTCAGGTCGTCGATCAGGCCCAGCACGCCGGTCGCCAGCGTGGCGAGCAGCACGAGCACGAGCTCGGTGGTGAGCTTGCCCATCAGCAGGCAGGTCAGCGAAATCGCGACGAGAATGACAACGCCACCCATGGTGGGCGTTCCCTGCTTAACCAAATGACGCTTGGGGCCGTCGGCACGAACCTGCTGGCCGATACCCTCGACCTTAAGTAGCTTGATCCACCACGGCATGAGCAGCAGCGCAATGGCAGCGGCGATGCCAAGCCCCAAAAAAGCCTGATACGTTGGATACGAGGGATTGCCGAACATGGGCTAGCACACACCTTCCACAAAGCGGTCGAGCTCAACAAAGCGGGAACCCTTGACCAGTACAACATCATGTTTTTCAAGCGCGCCGCCCATGCGGTCGAGCACCTGCTGATAATCGGAGAACACCTGGATGCGGTCCTCGTCCATGCCCATCATGCGCGCGGCATCGGCCATAAGCTGGGCCAGCTCACCACCCACGCACGCCAGCATGTCGAGCTTCTTGGCGGCGGCATAGGCGCCCACGAGCTCATGCATGCGAGGAGCCTCATCGCCCATCTCGCCCATCTCGCCCAGGATCGCCATGCGAGACCCCGTGCACGAAAGCGAGCACAGCAGATCGAGACCAGCAGCCATGGATTCGGCGCTGGCGTTATAGGAATCGTCGATGACGCGGGCACCGCTCTTGGCGCGCTTGATCTCCTGGCGGTGCCCGGTGATCGTGAGGCCCCTAAAGGCAGCATCGATCTGCTCGGGCGTCACGCCCAGGCGATAGGCAACTGCGGCGGCCTTAACGGCATTTGGGACGGACTGCACGCCGGGGATGGCAAGCATGGTATCGGTCGTCTCACCCTGGCCAAAATCGAGCGTAAAGACCGGACGGCCCTCGTCATCAACACGAATGTCGCGGGCACGGACCTCATCATCGTCCGAGACGCCGGCCAGCATCACATCGATACCAGCAGGCTGGGCGAACGTATCGCGAATGAACGGCGTAAAGTCGTCCTCACCGCCCAAAACCAGCAGCGGCAAGAAGTCGCCGGCGGCGCACATACCCTGGACAATCTCGGCCTTAGCGCGGGCGATGTTCTCGCGGCTGCCCAAAATGCCGATGTGAGAGGTACCAATCTTGCTCACGATGGCAAGGTTGGGATTGGCGGACTGGGACAGGCGCTCAATCTCGTGGAAATGGTTCATGCCCATCTCGAGCACCAGGACCTCGGTATCGGCCGGAGCGGAAAGCACCGTGAGCGGCATGCCGATCAGGTTATTGAAATTGCCCTTGGTGGCCCAGACACGATAGCGCTTGGCGAGCACGGCGGCGAGCACGTCCTTGGTCGTGGTCTTGCCGATGGAACCGGTAATACCAACGACCAGGCAGCCAAGCTCCAGGCGATACGTGTGCGCCAAACGCAGCAGAAACTCCTCGGGATCATCGGTCAGCAGGATGGCGCACCCCTTGTCCTGCGCCAGCGAGACCAGCTCGGCCTCGGGCTCACGCGTCATCACGACGGCGCCGGCACCCGACTGGACGGCACGGGAAGCAAAATCATTGCCGTCGACGTTTTCACCGGGAAAGGCGACGAAAATCGTCCCTTCCTCGACCTGGCGCGAGTCGATAACGCACCCGCGGCATACCCGATCGGCTTCTCCCGTCACGGTTCGGGCCCCTGTTGCGGCCGCGAGGTTGTTGACGGCGATCTCTATCATTGCAGCTCCCCTGTAAACCTAATAATGCTATCGGCGTATTGTATCCCAGCGCCGCACATGCGTGGTGCAGGGCATGTGAACACCCTCATATGGGACAACAAACCACGCCCCAAAGATTGTAACCCCCTACTTCGTGTGCGGGATACCCAGCACGTCGAGCGCGTTGGCCATAATGGACTGGAACGGCACCGCAGCGGCATCTGAGCCGCTCGGCGTTCCGTCGAGCGTGATATAGCACAGCACCTTGGGCGATTGTGCCGGTGCAAAGCCCATAAAGGACGACATGTAGTTCTCCTTGAGGTAGCCGCCGTTCTCGTCGGCACGTTCGGCCGTACCGGTCTTACCCGCCACGTCATAGCCGTCAACCGCGCCGCCAACGCCCATTCCCTCGGACACGACCGTCTGCATGCACGATGTCACCTGGGATGCGGCGTCCTCCGAAATCGCGCGCTCGCCTTCGCCCCAGTCCTTCTCGTCGCCCTTGCTGGACTTATAGAAGTGCGGTGTCATCATCACGCCGCCGTTGGCGATGCCGCCCACGGCACGTGCGATCTCAATCGGCGAGACAGACAGTGCCTGTCCAAAGCTCATCGAGCCCAGCGTGGCGCCGTCATACTGGTCACGCTCCTTGACGATACCCAGGCTCTCTCCCGGAAAATCGACACCCGAGCTGTGACCGATGCCCCACTTGTCCACATAGGCGGCAAAGTCGTCGGCACCGATCTTGCGCCCCACTAGGACAAAGCCCACGTTGGACGAACGGCGCATCATCTCGCGCACATCCATGGTCATGGCATAGTCGCGCTTGTCGGCATCGGTGACGGTATCGTCGCCCACCTTGATGCTCGCCGGCACCTCAAACGACGTACTCGATCGCACGACGCCCAAGTCGAAGCCGGCGCCCGCCACGAGCGTCTTAAAGACCGAGCCGGGCTCGTAGGCGTCGGTGACCAGGCGCAGATTCATATCCTCGGTCTTGGCATTCTCCAGATCGGTCTGGTCGTAGGTCGGGTACGAGCAGGCTGCCAAAATCTCGCCTGTCGTAGGATCGGTGACCAGCGCCGAGCCGTTCTTGGCCTTAGTCTTCTCAACTGCCTCTGCCAGGGCATCCTCGGCCGCACGCTGGATATTGACGTCGAGCGTCGTCACGATATCAACGCCGTCGACCGCAGCCACCTTTTTATAGGCACCGCCCGCGATATAGCTGCCGTCCCTCGCGCGCTCGCGTACGAGAGAACCGTTCGTGCCGGTCAGAAGCTTGTTGTATTGCTTTTCGAGACCCGTCAAGCCGTCGTTGTCTACATTCACTACACCCAGCACCTGCGATGCCAGATTGCCGTATGGATATACGCGCTTCATGGCCTGCTCAAAAAGCACGCCGGGCAGGTTCTTCTTCTCCAGCGCCGCAACATCGTCTTCGTCCACCTGGCGCTTGATATACACCCAGGTTCCATCGGACTCAACGAGCTTGCGGCAGGTCTTTTTATCGATTCCAGTTGCCTTGACCAGCGCCGACACCGTCTTGTCAACATCCTCGACAAGCTGCGGGTTCACGGCGATGTTGCGACATTCGACCGACGACGCCAGCACGTTGCCGTTGCGGTCGTAGATGGTGCCGCGTTTGGCATAGAGGGTCTGCGCAAGCAGGCGGCGCGCATCGGCACGCTCGCGCAGTTTATCGGCTTCGACAATTTGATAGTCGGCAAGGCGAAAGACGCCCAAGCCCAAGCCAAGCCCGATGAAGCCCATGACGGCTTTGCGGCGAGGCAGAGGCGCGCCTGTGGGCCATTCGGTCGACGAACTCTTGCGCGACCTGGTGTTATGCACTTGAGGGCCGCCCGAGCCGCGAAGTCGCGACGCCGGGTCGTTGCCACGGGACCGCCCGGCGTTGTAAGATTGCCGACCCGTTCCTTGATAACCAGAACGTCCCCGCGACGAGGGACGTCCAGAACCGCGGCCCCCATCGGAACCGCGGCGATAGTCATTTGTCATACTCAGCTACCGTCTTGCTACTGAGCGGTCGCGGTCGCGTTGGCGCCCGCGGCTGCATCCTGCGAAAAGTCAAGTGTAACGCTCTCGCTGGGCTCCACCATGCCATAAGCGCCCGCAAGGTCGCGAATGCGCGTGTCGGCGCCATAGACCGAATGCATGACCTCCAGGTCGGAGCTCTCATCGGTCGCCTTTTCGAGCGTGCTGGTAAGCTCGGCGTTGCTGTTGAGCACCTGGGCCGTAACGCCGGCGAGCGCCACGCGGGCGACGCCGATCGTCATGAAGATAGCCGCAATGATGCAAAACGTTTTAAGAACGCTCATGAAAACCGGGCTTACCGCCTGGTTTGCCTGACGGCCCGCGCCCGTGTAGACATCAAAGCGCGGCGCGCGCTGCTCACGGGGAGCAACGGGGGCCTGCGGCGTCTCACGATAGGCGGGCATGGCGTTCATATCATAGGCGAGTGCTGCGCTTGAAGTGTTGTAGCCCATGATATGCCGCCTCCCATCCCGAGTACGTTGGTAGTGTGTTTAAGCTTCGTTTATGGTGCGAGCGGGAGGTCCAATATCGCGCGGTCGCGCCTACAGACGCTGCGCCACGCGGATTTTGGCTGATCTCGCCCGAGGGTTGCGCTCAACCTCATCAGGCTGGGCAACCAAGGGTTTGCGGGTGATGACCTTGAGTATCGGCACGTTGCCGCACACGCACACCGGAATCTCCGGCGGACACGTGCACCCCTGGCTCATCTCCTTAAAGTGGTTCTTTACGATACGGTCCTCGAGCG
>DBEXMY010000101.1:0-5389 GCA_048168905.1 Collinsella sp.
ATGGAGAACTCCGAGAACGAGGGCTTCCTGGCCGTGGACGAGGACCACTTTAAGGTCCGCGTCGCCGGCACGGTCCGCACCGTCTCGGTCGATGCCGTCAACACCGGTCTGCCCGAGGCCGTCCGCCTGACCATCAGGGCCGTGCGCGACAACTATTCGTACCTTCTTAAGAAATAGGCGAGTCTCTTATGGCCAAATCCATTCAACATCACGTGGCCTACGTTGCCTGCGGAAGCGGCTGTGCTTCCGCAGGCGGCGACGCCCGCTGCAGCGAAGGCTGCATTGGCTGTGGCGCCTGCGTTACGGCCTGCCCCCACGGTGCCATCGCGCTGGTCGACGGCGTCGCCCGTGTGGACCGCTCCAAGTGCACGGGCTGTGGCCTGTGCGGCATGGCGTGCCCGCAGCGCGTGATTGCCTTCGTTCCCGGCTACCAGAACATCCTGGTGCGCTGCAACAACACCGATAAGGGCGCCATTGCGCGCAAGATCTGCGACACCAGCTGCATCGGTTGCGGCATGTGCGCTAAAAAGTGCCCCGCCGGCGCTATCCGCATCGAGGACAACTGCGCCCATATCGACGGCGCGGACTGCCTGTCGTGCGGCATGTGCGCCGTCGTCTGCCCGCATGGCGCTATCCACGACCGCACCGGCATCGCCGCCGGCGTGTAGAAGGGAATCACCATGGCACAGGAATTCACTTTTACTGTTAACGGCGTCGAGCGCACGACGACCCAAAACAAACCGCTGCTGCGCTACCTGCGCGACGACCTGCATATCCATTCCGCCAAGGACGGCTGCTCCGAGGGCGCATGCGGTACCTGCACCATCCACGTGGACGGTGCGGCCGTCAAGGCCTGCGTGCTGACCACCGCGCTTGCCGCCGGCCGCAACATCGTGACCGTCGAGGGCCTGCCCGAGGACGTGCGCGAGGCCTTCGTGTACGCCTTTGGCGCCGTGGGCGCCGTGCAGTGCGGCTTTTGCATCCCCGGCATGGTCATGGCGGGTGCGGCGCTCATCGCCGAGGACCCCGAACCTACCGAGGAGCAGATCAAGTACGCCATTCGCGGTAACGTCTGCCGCTGCACCGGCTACAAGAAGATTATTGAGGGCATTTCGCTGGCAGCCGCGGTGCTCCGCGGCGAAAAACAGATCGACGAGGACTTGGAGCGCGGCGACGACTACGGCGTGGGCAAGCGCGCCTTCCGTATTGACGTGCGCAAGAAGGTGCTCGGCGAGGGCAAGTATCCCGACGACATCGACGAGCTCGATCAGCCGGGCCTGACCTACGCCAGCGCCGTGCGCTCCAAGTATCCGCGCGCCCGCGTGCTCTCCATCGATACCTCCAAGGCCGAGGCCCTGCCCGGCGTGGTGGGCATCCTGCGCGCCGAGGACGTGCCGGTCAACCAGGTCGGCCACCTTATCCAGGACTGGGACGTCATGATCGCCCAGGGCGATATCACCCGCTGCGTGGGCGATGCCATTGTGCTGGTGGTCGCCGAGGACGAGGCGACGCTCGAGAAGGCCAAGAAGCTCGTCAAGATTGATTACGAGCCGCTGGAGCCCGTGCGCAACATCGCCGAGGCCAGGGCTGCCGACGCCCCGCGCCTGCACGACAGCTTCTTTGCCTTTGGCAACACGGTGGAGCTCAAGGACAACGTATGCCAGAGCCGTCACGTGACGCGTGGCGACGCCGCCAAGGCGCTGGCGGAGAGCGCATTCACCGTGACGCAGCGCTTTACCACGCCCTTTACCGAGCACGCCTTTTTGGAGCCCGAGTGCGCCGTCGCCTACCCGTACAAGAACGGCGTCAAGGTGCAGTCGACCGATCAGGGTGCCTACGATACGCGCAAAGAGTGTGCCCACATGTTTGGCTGGGACAACGAGCCCGAGCGCGTGGTCGTCGAGACTATGCTCGTGGGCGGCGGCTTTGGCGGCAAGGAGGACGTGTCCATCCAGCACCTGGCCGCGCTTGCTGCCTATAAGTTCCAGCGTCCTGTGAAGTGCAAGCTCACGCGCGCCGAGTCGCTCGCTTTCCATCCCAAGCGCCACGCCATGGACGGCACCTTTACGCTGGGTTGCGACGCCGAGGGCAACTTTACCGGCCTGGATTGCGAGATCAACTTTGATACCGGCGCCTACGCGTCGCTGTGCGGCCCGGTGCTCGAGCGCGCCTGCACGCATGCCGTCGGCCCCTACAAGTACCAGAATACCGACATTCGCGGCTTTGGCTACTACACCAACAACCCGCCCGCCGGTGCGTACCGCGGCTTTGGCGTGTGTCAGTCCGAGTTTGCGCTCGAGAGCCTGATCGACCTGCTGGCCGAGAAGGTCGGCTTGGATCCGTGGGAGATCCGCTACCGTAACGCCATCGAGCCGGGCGAGGTTCTGCCCAACGGCCAGATTGCCGACTGCTCCACGGCGCTGAAGGAGACGCTGCTCGAGGTCAAGGATGCCTACTACGCGCATCCCGGACACGCCGGCATCGCCTGCGCCATGAAGAACGCCGGCGTGGGCGTGGGCCTGCCCGATGCCGGTCGCTGCAAGATCCGCATCGAGAACGGCGTGGCCGTGGTCTATGCCGCCACGTCCGACATCGGTCAGGGCTGCAACACCGTCTTTTTGCAGGACGTTGCCGAGGCCTGCGGCCTGCCGCTTCGCTGCATTGCCAACGGCGAGTGCTCCACCGAGAACGCTCCCGACTCCGGCACCACGTCCGGCTCGCGTCAGACGGTCGTGACCGGCGAGGCCGTGCGCGGTGCCGCCTTCCTGTTGCGCGATGCCATGGTTGGCATCGAGGCCGGCAAGCCCGCACCCGATGCTCCCGTGAGCGCGCATGGCGACGGCGTCAAGATTGAGTACGACGACGGTCGCGCCTATCAGCTGCGCACGCAGGAACTCGTCGCCGGCCAGGGCATGCATCCTCAGGATCCCGCGACCGCCATCAAGGCGCTCGAGGGATGCGAGTTTGGCTACGTGTATCTGGAGCCGACCGACAAGCTGGGCGCCGACGTTCCCAATCCCAAGAGCCACATCTGCTACGGCTTTGCCACGCATGTGGTCATTCTGGACGACGACGGCCGCGTGAGCGAGGTCTATGCCGCGCACGATTCCGGCAAGGTGGTCAACCCCATCTCCATCCAGGGTCAGATCGAAGGCGGCGTGCTCATGGGTATGGGCTATGCGCTTACCGAGGATTGGCCGCTCAAGGACTGCGTGCCCCAGGCAAGGTACGGTACGCTCGGGCTGTTCCGTGCGCCCGAGATTCCGGATATCCACGCCATCTACGTGGAGAAGGACGAGCTGCTGCCCGTTGCATATGGCGGCAAGGGCATCGGCGAGATCGCAACGATCCCCACGGCGCCCGCCGTACAGAACGCCTACCGCGCGTTTGACGGCAAGCTGCGTCCGGATCTGCCCATGGTGGATACGCCCTACAGCCGCGCCCGTCACCGCGGGTAGGGTAGAGCGCGGACGGCCATTGCTGACGAGCTGTTCGCGCTCAACATCAACTGCATATGCTGTGCCTCTGGCCCCAGCTCCATCGCGAGCCGGGGCCCTTTGTTTGGAGCGCCTCCGCATACGGAAACTGCGTCCCGGAATTCGGCTCCAGAATGGGATGCACTTTCCGGAACAGCAGGAAACCGGAAACTGCGTCCCAGTTTGAGCGTCTATTCCGGGATGCAGTTTCCGCTGGGCGCTTCAACCGGAAAGTCTGTCTCGTTCTAGGCTTTGATTCCAGGACACGGTTTCCGCTAGGCATGCCATCTGGAAAGTACATCCCGTTTTGAGCGCTCAATTTGGGACATGGTTTCCGCGGGTGCTGCCAACCGGAAAGTGTGTCCCAGCTTGGTGGCAGGCGGGCATAAGCTCAGCAGCTCCTACAGCTCAATATCGTTGAGCCATGTCGGTAGAGCGGTCTGCCGGATGCCTGCCGTCTGCAGCTTTTTGGCGAGTATTCCTGCCGAGCGGACCTCGTTCATGGTAAAGCGCAGCAGAGGGTGACCGTAGAGCGATAGGTGCGCCTCGCGCTGTCGTTCGGCAACGAGCGCCTCGGCGGTGGTGCGTCCGGCCAGCATGGTCTGGTCGGTATATTTGATGAGCCCGTCGAGCTCGCCCAGCGTGAGTTCCCGCGCCTGGCGCTCCCAGGCAAAGTCCGTTCGTATGGGCTTGGCCGAATCGAAGGGGTCCTTCAGCTCGTATTGAAGCCAGTCGGGCGCAAAGCCCGTCTCGATCATGATGGCTCGGGCGACCGATTCCCCGCCGCTCTCGGCGCGGGCGTCGGCATATCGAAGCGTTGTGAGGGCGGTGCGAATCGCGCGACCATTGCGGGCAGTCGCTCGTTGCTCAACGGCCTCCATCAGCTGTTCCGACGCAAGGCCGAGCTTTGAGATCGCCGAATCGGCAATGGGCATGCCGTCGGCAAAACCAGTTTGCAGCAGGCAATCTGTGGCCGTTTGGATGGGCGGCGTTACCGATATGCCGGCTCTGCGTATTGCTCCGGCCGGCTCAATCTGGTGTCGCTGAATATGTGCGCCCGGACGAGCCGACGGCTTTGTCGAGCTGCAAACATGCACGACGTTCAGGTGTCGCCACGAGACCTCGAGCCCCAGCAGGCAAGCTGCCGAAAACGAGCAGAACGTCCAATCGGGATGGATGATCGCAAGGGCGCGGAGGATCTCGCAATGGCGTTGCGCTCGGTTGAGTTCATCCCAGTGCGTTTTTCGCGCAAACAACCCCGGCATGGGCGAGACAACCGTGCCGCCGGTGCGCCGAAGGAGCGCTTTTCGGATCGCCGTGCTCGGGGGAATCAGACAGCGCCCCTCTTGTTCGGCTTGAGTGAGCAGTTGGTCGATGAGCTGGTCGTTGCAATGGGTCATGAGCTACCGCCTCCTTTTGGGTAGCAAAAACGTATCAGCTGGAACTTGCCGCTCAGCTGACCAAAAGCTGACCAAAATCTAACCATGCAGGTAGATGACCTGCTTTTGGCGACATATTTCTTGTTTGAATCGGTGAGCGGTAATCGGCGACCGTGAACGGTAGCTGGATATGAAGTCTTGGTAAGTTTCGGGACGTGTACTTTTTGAAAAAGAGCATTCTATCTGCTGTTTTGTGTTTCTGGATCGCATATTTGAAGGCATGTGATAAGGGCAGCGGACTGTCGCCTTGTATCTGCGGAAACTGTGTCCCGGAATTGCCACTCAGAATGGGACACGCTTTCCGGATGGGATGCTTGGCGGAAACTACGGCCCAGTTTTTGGCTACAGAACGGGATGCATTTTCCGGAACGGTCCACGTGCGGTGGTGTACCGCCCCTTTCGTGTGCGCCGCTTGTCGAATTGCGTTATAGCAAGCTATAATATAGGGAAGGCTAATAAAGCTCGCCCGTAACC
>DBEXMY010000102.1:0-5570 GCA_048168905.1 Collinsella sp.
ACGGTCGTAAATTATGGGATGGGCTTTTCTCGACAGCCGTCGGGGAAAGCCCATCCCCTTTTTACGCGCTATCTACGAAGACTGTCCCCAGCGACTAGTCATTTAAGAACGTTCCCAACGACTAGGTGCGGTTGCTGCCAAGGAGTGTCCCGGGGTGCCGGCACAAAAGGAACGTCCCTAACTGCCGGGTTTAGGCTGTTAGATCGAGTTCGTAGAGGAAGCTTTCGCGCGGCATATCGTGACGGCGCTCTTCGCGGTTGGCGCGGTGCGTGGCCGTGCGCTTAAAGCCGTGCATCTCGTAGAACTTCCACGAGCAGTTGGAGTCGGTGTGCAGGTGCGCTCTCGTCGCTCCAAGCGAGGACAGGTGCGAGACCGCGGCATCGAGCAGAACCGTGCCAACGCCCAGGCCATGGACATCGCGATCCACGGCAAGCAGCGTGACCTCGTTGTCGTGCGGCAACGGGCTGCTCTCGAGCAGGCGGTTGTTGGTTCGGATGGTTGCGCGCACAAACGAGAGATACTCGGCGCAGGCATCAGGCTCCAGCTCACGCATCTGCGATAGCAGTGCGCGTTCGGTATCCATCCAATGCTCGTTGATAGTGACGCCGGAGTTCTGTCCTGCGCGTGCAAGTGCAATGCCGCGCGCCTCGCCGTCAATCACCGCAACCTGCGAAAACGTCGATGACGAAAGGCAATAGGCGAGGTCGCACGCGGCCTCAAGGCGGTTGTACTCATCGTTATCCGAATTATTATGCCAAAGCTGCTGCAGAATCAGCGCGATGGCGTCGAAGTCTTCGGTATCAAACGGTCGGTAGAGAACCCGCGAGACCATGGTGCCTCTTTCTTTTGCGGATGCATATCGAGCACAGTTCTACCACGCCATTGGCATCGAATTATGGTGCCCCTGTGTTCCATGAACTCACCGTGCCCGGTGCTGTGCCCATCCCCTCCGCTCGCAAACTTTTTCTGCACATGCGCCCGTTGCGGGGTGCATCGATGTGCTCGATGCGCTACATTAAATCAGTATTTTCAATGCCGCTGCGCGAGCGCTGCAGATCGACGTATCACCGACTCACAGAGCACGGCGGCGTACCAGACAGGAGGACTGCATGGGATCTGATGTGAAGATCGCACGCGCGTTGATCTCGGTTACCGATAAGACGGGCGTCGTCGATTTCGCACGGACGCTGGTTGACGACTTTGGCGTCGAGATCATCTCTACGGGCGGCACGGCTCGTGCCATCGAGGACGCGGGCGTTCCCGTAACCCCCATCGAGGAGTTCACGGGCTATCCCGAGATGATGGACGGCCGCGTTAAGACCCTGCACCCCAAGGTTCATGGCGCGCTGCTGGCCCGCCGCGATTCCGAGCAGCACATGCAGGAGGCGGCTCAGCACGGCATTAAGCTGATCGACCTGGTCGTCGTCAACCTGTACGAGTTCGAGAAGACCGTCGCCAACCCCGAGGTCACCTTCGCGGACGCCATCGAGCACATCGACATCGGTGGCCCCTCCATGCTGCGCTCTGCCGCCAAGAACGCCACGAGCGTTACCGTCATTTCCGATCCGGCCGACTATGATGCCGTCCTGGCCGAGATGCACGAGACCGGTGGCTGCACCACGCTTTCCACCCGTCGTCGCCTGCAGGTGAAGGTCTACCAGACCACCGCCGCCTACGACACGGCCATCTCCCGCTGGCTCGCCGCCCAGGCAAGCGACGTGGCGGACACCTCTGCCAAGCTCGAGATTTCGCTGGAGAAGGTTGACGACCTGCGCTATGGCGAGAACCCGCAGCAGAAAGCCACAGTCTATCGCTTTGCCGAGGGCTGCGAGAACACCGCGAGCTCGCAGTTCCCGCTCGTGGGCTCCAAGCAGATCCAGGGCAAGCCGCTCAGCTACAACAACTATCTGGATGCCGACGCCGCCTGGAACCTGGTCCGCGAGTTCGACGAGCCGGCCTGCGTAATCCTCAAGCACCAGAACCCCTGCGGTTCCGCCGTTGCCGAGGACATCACGGCTGCCTACGACCGCGCTTTTGCCTGCGATCCCAAGAGCGCCTTCGGCGGCATCATCGCCTGCAACCGCGAGGTTCCCTTTGATCTGGTTGAGCACTTTGCCGATCAGAACAAGCAGTTCGTCGAGGTCATCATCGCCCCGAGCTACACCGCCGAGGCACTCGAGCGCATGGCCAAGCGCCCCAACCTGCGCGTGTTGGCGACCGGCGGCGTGGACCACGGCGCTCAGGTGGAGCTGCGCTCCGTCGACGGCGGCATGCTGGTGCAGGAGGTCGACCACGTGACCGAGGATCCCGCGACCTTTACGTTCCCCACCGACCGCAAGCCCACCGACGCCGAGATGGCCGAGCTCGAGTTTGCCTGGAAGGTCTGCAAGGGCGTTAAGTCCAACGCCATCCTGGTCTCCAAGGGTAAGGCCGGCATTGGCATGGGCCCGGGTCAGCCTAACCGCGTTGACTCTGCGCTACTTGCCTGCGAGCGCGCCGAGGACTTCTGCGAGCGCGAGGGCGTGGAGAAGGGCGGCTTTGCCTGTGCAAGCGACGCGTTCTTCCCGTTCCGCGACAACGTCGACGTGCTTGCTGCACACGGCGTGACCTGCATCATCCAGCCCGGCGGCTCCAAGCGCGACGACGAAAGCATCCAGGCCTGCAACGAGCACAATATTGCTATGGTCTTTACCGGCGCCCGCCACTTCCGCCACTAAGTTCCGCCTTGGGACAAAATAATCTCCGCAAAAGACGGCTGCTCCGTTTGGAGGGCCGTCTTTTTGGTATAAGAGGACGGAATGACTAACACGAAAGGTATGACCATGCCCCAGATTGATGATGCCGAGCTGTTTGGCAATGCCGAGGATCAGCGTGCGTACGAGGACTTTTGCGCCAATCAGGAGGCGGTCGAGAAGTTTACGCTCGACAAGCCCGCGCTTGTCTGCCGTTGGCGCATGTCCAATAAAAAGGTGCCCATGCTCAACCGCCACATTCGCGCACTGTCCGAGCGCTTGGTGCAGGGCGAGCCGCTTACCCATAACATGCTCAGCTGGGCCAAGCAGCACGTTGAGTGGTCGCTTGCCGAGGGCGATTACACCGCACGCGACGGCGTGCTCATGCTGGTGATCGACGTCAACGGCAACGCCGCCATGACGGTGGGGGAGTACGAGCCGCTAACCGATACGTCGGCCAAGGCGCTACGTGCCCGCTCCGCCGAGGCCCGCTCCGAGGCCGACGAAACCGGCGTGGCGCCCGAGCTGCTCGCCGCCGTCGATAACGGCGAGCTTGCCTTTGTGGCGCCGGCGGACGAGTGCCTGTGCGGCACGGCGACGCTCATCGAGCAGCTGGCCCAGACCAAGGGCATCCCGGTCACGCGCGTAGACATTCCCGCGCAGCTCAAGGGTGCGCTGTTTCTGGTGAGCGACGAGCACGGTGTGGTTGCCGCCGCCGACTCCGACGCCGCCGACTCCGACGCCGCCACGGTCGCCTTCTTCGCCGAAGGCTACGAAAAGCTCCGTGCCCGCCGCTAAATGATGTTTCTGGGACGGGGATTAAAAACTCATTTAATTCCCGTGCTCGTCGCGAGCGAGAGGCAAGCCTCTGCCACTCGCGAACAGTTCTGTCACTTTGGTGCCGCGTGAGGCGCGTATCTGCGGATCCGCGGTCATAATGGGGCAAGACAACCGAGAGGGGAGCGGAATCCATGGCGCTGATCTATATCGTTGAGGACGACGAGCCCATTCGTCGTGAGCTTGTCGACATCCTTGCCCGCGCCGGTTTTGAGGTTGAGACATGCGAATCGTTTGAGCATGTCTCGCGCGATATTCTCGCCGCCGCGCCCGACCTAGTGCTGCTCGACCTCACGCTTCCCGTCAAGGACGGCCAGCATATCTGCCACGAGGTTCGCCGCGAATCCGAGGTTCCCATCATCGTCCTCACGTCGCGCACGACCGAGATCGACGAGGTCATGGCCATGACGCTCGGCGCGGACGACTTTGTTCCCAAGCCCTACAGCGCCCGTGTGCTCGTGGCGCGCATCAATGCCTTGCTGCGTCGCACCGCGGCGTCAGGTGAGCGCAGTACGCTCGTCCACAAGGGGCTGGAGCTCGACCTCGCCCGCTCCATGGTCACCAATACGGCAACCGGCGACAGTACCGAGCTCACCAAAAACGAGCTGCGTATCCTCTCGCTGCTTCTGAGCCGCGCGGGCAAGATCGTTTCGCGTCCGGCCATCATGCAGGACCTGTGGGACTCCGACGCCTTCGTGGACGACAACACGCTTACCGTTAACATCAACCGCCTGCGCACCACGCTCGAAAAAATCGGCATCAAGGGGTATTTGACGACGCACCGCGGCCAAGGCTATTCGGTCTAGGGGCCGGCTATGTCGTTTGCCAAGTTCTTTAAAGACGCGCTGCTTCCCGTCGCCGTGTGGACGTGCGGCGTGCTGCTGAGCTGCTTTGTGCTGACGGTCGCCGGCGCACCCGTTTCTATCGTGGTCGTGGCGGTCGGCGTGTCCTTTATCTTCGGTATGCTCGGCATCGTGATCGAGTACGCTCGCCGTCGCCGTTTTCTGCGCCAGCTGGAGCGCGCGGCTGAGGAGCTCGAGAGTCCCGCATGGGTGCAGGAGATGGTGCAATGCCCGACCTATGCCGAGGGCGAGCTCGAGTACGAGGTCTTGCGCCGGGTGGGCAAAGCTGCCTGCGACGAGGTTGCCGAAGGCCGGCGCCAGACCGATGACTATCGCGACTATATCGAGAGCTGGGTTCACGAGGCCAAGCTGCCCTTGGCGGCGGCCCATCTAATTTTGGAAAATCTGGATGGCAGCGAAGACGACCTGTCACGTGTGGATGACCTGGGCCGTGAGCTGGCTCGCGTGGAACGCTATATCGACCAGGCGCTGTACTACGCGCGCTCGGAAGTCGTGGAGCGTGACTACCTGATTCGCCGCTGGGATCTCAAGACCTTGGTGACGGGCGCGATTAAGGCCAACGCGCGCGAGCTTATCGCGGCGCACGTGGCCCCGGTGTGCGAGAACCTCGACTTTGAGGTGTTTACCGACGAGAAGTGGCTCGAGTTTATCTTGGGCCAGCTCATTCAGAACAGCATTAAATATGCGCGTGAGGACGGCGCGAAGATCGTGTTTTCGGGAGCGTTGCTGGACGAGGGCCTGGCAAGCGAGCGCATCGAGCTTACCGTCGCGGACAACGGCTGTGGTGTGAGCGCGGCCGACCTGCCCCGCGTGTTCGAGAAGGGCTTTACCGGCGACAACGGTCGCACCACCAAGCGCGCAACGGGTATCGGCCTCTACCTGGTGGCGCGTCTGTGCTCCAAGATGGGCATCGACGTCACCGCAGCGTCCGAGCCCAGCGAAGGCTTCGTCGTCACGTTTGCCTTCTCAACCAACAAGTTCCAATACTTTGAGTAGTCAGCCCGTCTTACGGTGCGGACGGCTATGTTCCCGAACGTGAACTTAGCTAAAGCAATTGGTGCTATGTTCCCGAACGTGAACATAGCCATGAGGCTCAAATGAATCTCCTATAACAAAAACGTGCCGCCCCAAACGGGGC
>DBEXMY010000103.1:0-5064 GCA_048168905.1 Collinsella sp.
CGCAGGACTGCCCGAGCAGGCGATGTTGCCCCATACGCCCGCCCAGGTCCGCCGGGATCACGACAGTTTGACGATCGGTGCAAAACCTTTCATTAGCTTTTTGGTCTGGCCGGTCTTTTCGAATTGAACCTCGATCATGTCTCCGACGACCGAGATCACGGTACCCGTGCCAAAGGTCTTGTGGCTCACGGTATCGCCTGCGGCAAAGTCCTGCGACGCGCTAGCGCGATCGACCTTGCGCTCCACCGTCGGCGACACCTTGGAAGACGGCTTTTTGGCTCGCGACGCGCCCGAACCAAAAGTCGAGGCAACACGGCCGGCGTCAGGCGAAACCCCACGATGGCGCTCGGTTCCGTAGCTACTGCCGCCAAAGAAGTCGTCGAAGCTCGATCCGCCGCGCGAACCGGAACCGCCGGTCGAGCGCGTATGCGAGCCAAACACCTTGCCGCCATACATATCCGAGCCCATACCCGAGCCAAACGTGCCGTGACGGTCGCCGCGCTTCTCCCAGCCCGTGCCCTCAAACCCGGCAGAACCGATACCGCTAAACTCGATGTCCTCAAACGGAATCTCGTTGAGGAAGCGCGAGCGCGGATTGGCAGAGGTCGAGCCGTAGGTGCGACGCGTGGCCGCATAGGTCAGGAACAGGCGCTTGCGAGCACGCGTGATGGCGACGTAGGCCAAGCGGCGCTCCTCCTCGAGCTTGCCCGGATCGTCACTACCGCCAAAATCGTGCACGTGCGGGAAGATACCCTCCTCCATGCCGGCCACGAACACCGCCGGGAACTCCAGGCCCTTGGCGGAGTGGATGGTCATCATGGTAATGGCATGCGTCTCGCCGGCCAGGGAATCCAAGTCGGAGCGCAGGGCCAGCCACTCCATGAGTGCCGGCAGCGCCTTGCAGGTGAGCGGGCCGTAGGTGCGCTCGATCTCGTCGGCATGCACGGCACCCGCCGGCAGCTCCGTCGGTGAGGCATAGGCGTTGCCCGCGATAGCGGCAGCCAGGGCATCCTGCGGCGAGAGCGCCGGGGCCGCCAGGCTATCGAGCGGATTGGAACCCGCGGCATCACGCGCGCCAACGAGCGCCTCAAACGAAGACACGGGCGCAGACGGGCCGGGCTCGGGCGCAGACGGGCTCACCACAACGGGCTCGGGCTCAACGTCGGCGGGCACGTCAGCAACACCGGCTGCGCGCAGCTCTTCCAAGCTCTCGAGCGTACCCTCGATATCCTCGTGCGTCTCCTCAAATTCGGCAGCGACGCCCAGGAATTCCTGAATGTTCTCGGCGCGGCTCTCGGACTCCATGGTGCCCTCGGCGCGGAACGCCTGCAGCAGGCCCGTCTTGTCGACAATCATCTCGACGACGTCCTTGAGCTCGCCGTCCATGCGACGACCCTCGCGAACCAGCGCCACAAAACTCGACAGGCCGTTGCGCACCTTAGCGCTAAACATGCCGGTTTCGGCGCACGCGATCTCACAAGCCTGGAAGAACGAGCAACGGTTGTCGCGCGCCAGCTGCTCGATCTTTTGGATCGAGGTGGAGCCGATGCCGCGGCGCGGCGTGTTGATGACGCGCTTGACGCTCATCTCGTCTGCCGGGTTCACGATCATCTTAAGGTAGGCCATGACGTCGCGGATCTCGGCACGGTCGAAGAATCGCGTGCCGCCCACAATCTTGTAGGGCACGCCTGCGCGCAGGAACATATCTTCGAGGATACGCGACTGGGCGTTGGTGCGGTAGAACACGGCGATATCGTCGTAACTCGTGCCCTTGGAGTGCAGCTTTTCGATCTCGCCGGCAATCCAGCGGCCCTCGTCGCGCTCATCGCTTGCCTGGAAGGCCTGGATCTTCTCGCCGTCGCCCTCGGCCGTAAACAGGCGCTTGTCCTTGCGCTGCGAGTTGTGACGCACCACGGCGTTGGCGGCGCTCAGGATATGGCCCGTGGAGCGGTAGTTCTGCTCCAGCTTAACGGTCTTGCAGTTTTTAAAGTCCTTCTCAAAGTCCAGGATGTTGGTGATGTCGGCGCCGCGCCAGCTATAAATGGACTGGTCATCGTCGCCTACGACCATGAGGTTTTGGTACTTGGCGGCCAGCAGGTTGGCGATCTCGTACTGGACGTGGTTGGTGTCCTGATACTCGTCGACGCTAATGTAGCGGAAGCGCTCCTGGTACTTGTCGAGCACCTCGGGGCGGGTGCGCAGCAGCTCGAGCGTGCGCACGAGCAGGTCGTCGAAGTCCATCGCGTTGGCGGCGCGCAGGCGGCGTTCCAGCTCCAGGTAGACCTGCGCGGCCTTTTTGTCATTGGGGCTGTCGGCGGATTTGAGCATGTCCTCGGGGCCGATCATGGCGTTTTTGGCCGAGCTGATCTTGCTGCGGATCATGTTGATGGGGAACTGCTTTTGCTCGATACCGAGCGCCTGCATAATGTCGCGCACCATGCGCTTTGAGTCATCGTCATCGTAGATGGTGAACTGACCGGTGTATCCCAGCAGGTCGGCGTCCTCGCGCAGCATACGCACGCACATGGCATGGAAGGTGCATACCCACATGCCACGGGTGCCGCTGGGAATGAGTGCCGCCAGACGCTCACGCATCTCGGCCGCGGCCTTGTTGGTAAACGTGATGGCAAGGATCTGCCAGGGCTTAACGCCCAGGTCGCCGAGCATATGTGCGATACGGAAGGTCAAGACGCGGGTCTTGCCCGAGCCGGCGCCGGCAAGGACCAGCAGCGGGCCCTCGGTGGTCAGGACCGCCTCGCGCTGAGCGGGATTCAGACTATCGATATCGACGAGCGGCTTGGCGGGCTTGGGCGCCGGCGCGGGAGCGTCGTAGATGTCGAGCGGAACGAGCTCGGGCTCCGGCGCAGCAGGGGCGGTGTATGCATCGAGCGGCACGGGTTCCGGCGCGGGCGGCACAGGTACCGCGACATTCTTTTCCCAGGGCAAGGGCTGGGTCATGGGCGACTCCTCATCTGACGGACGGCGCGCCTGCGGGCAGCGCCATAGTTTGAGCCGTACCAGTATACCGAGCCGCGCGGACACCGACGCAAATCACACCACGACTCCGTGCGTCACCGTCAGGCTCGCCCCAGCGGATTTGGTGCAATGGGGTCAGGTTAGTCTGCACCAATCTATTGACAATCACGAAACCGCCGATGTCATGGCAGCAGCAGCGAGCGACGGTCAGGGCGAACAAATTGGCATGAAAAGGGGGCGGCATAGACCTTTTGGTCATGCCACCCCCTTTGAATGACAAGTTGTCGCCCTGGCCGCCGCGCAGTGTCGACTAAGTTAGAGGCCGAGCATCGGCTCCAGAACGAAGAAATATGCGAGCACTACGATGCCCAGGATGATGCGGTAAACACCGAAACACTTAAAGTCGTGACGGCGGACGAAGCCCATGAGCCACTTGATGGCGATGAGCGAAACCACAAAGGCCACAACGCAGCCCACGCCCAAGATGGCGACCTCGTTGGCGCCGAACGTGCCGCCCTTGATGAAGTACTTAACCAGCTTGAGCGCACTCGCGCCAAACATAACAGGGATGGCAAGGAAGAACGTAAACTTGGACGCCACCGAACGCGTGCAGCCCAAAAGCAGGCCGCCGATGATGGTAGAACCGGAGCGAGACGTACCAGGCACCAGCGAAAGCACCTGGAAGCAGCCGATACCCAACGCAGTCTTCCAGCTCAGGTCCTCGAGCGTGGCGATGGAGCCAAAGTCCAGATTCTCGTCATCGTCCTCATCCTCAGCGGTAGCCGCGGCGGGCGCCGCAAAGTGCGCACCGGCGGGGCGTCCACCCGACACCACAGCACGCGAACCAAACGAACCGGCGACGGCGATTTCCTCACGCTTGCTCGCGCGCCAGTTCTCGATCACGATAAACAGCACGCCGTACACAATGAGCGCTAGCGCCACGACGGGAGCATTGTAGAAATGCTCCTCCATCCAGTCGTTGAGCGGCAGGCCGATCGCCGCGGCGGGAA
Organism: Collinsella sp.; assembly: GCA_048168905.1. Taxonomy (GTDB): domain Bacteria; phylum Actinomycetota; class Coriobacteriia; order Coriobacteriales; family Coriobacteriaceae; genus Collinsella. Next base: position 3,987 of record DBEXMY010000103.1, read on the forward strand.
TGCAGCCGAGCACAATCTTGCCCCACAGCACCCAGGTGTCGCGACGGCCCTCCTTGCCCTTGCTGGGCGAGAACGGATTGAGCTCATGGAAGAACAGCACACAGACGGCCAGAATGGCGCCGAGCTGAATCACGACCAGGAACATATTCCAGAACGTCTCGCTCACGTTCATCTTGACGAACTCGTCCACCAAGATCATGTGACCGGTCGACGAAACAGGCAGCCATTCGGTGATGCCCTCGACCAGGCCCATGAAGGCAGATTTTAGAAGCTCGATAATATCCAAAGGGACCCCCTCGTTAGACACCCGCCGATATTGTCTGCGGACGGTGCGGGCGATGTCCCATTATCAACCGTTGGCGGCGCGCCTGCGCCTACCCTTACCAAAAAACTCGCCCGTTCACAGAATTGCGAGCAGTCAAACCGAAATCCTTGGGTATAACTGCAACAAGATAAAGTGTCCGGCGGCCAACGCGCCCGCGCCCGCCCGACGCACGAGCCCCGCGCCCGTGCGATAGACCAAGGAGGAAACCATGAACGAGGGCTACACCACGGTATTTGTTTCACTCGACGGTACTGAGCAGCAGGATTTTGTGCTCGCACGCGCCATCAAGGTCGCCGCGAACAACGGCGCTAAGCTAATCATCGGCCATGTTATCGATTCCACGGCGCTCGAGAGCGCCGGTTCCTATCCGGTCGATCTGGTCAACGGCCTAGAGGAGGCATTTAAGAACTCCATCGCCAAGCAGCTCGAAGAGGCTAAGGCCAATCCCGACATCCCCGAGGTCGAGGTCATGATTCGCGCCGGCCGCATTCGCGAGACGCTTAAGGACGAGATGCTCGACGTGGTTAAGCCCGACCTGGTGCTCTGCGGCGCCCGCGGCCTGTCCTCAATTAAGTACGCGCTCTTGGGCTCGATTTCGACGTTCCTGCTGCGCAATACCGACTGCGACATTCTGGTCGTGAAGTAGCGTTGCTCCCACCGGCCGCGGGGCCTGCGGGGTTTCCACGGGCACGTCCTCGCCGCGTTGCGGCTGCGGGATGTGCCCTTAGGAAACCCCTCCCGGCCCCGCGGCCT
>DBEXMY010000104.1:0-12259 GCA_048168905.1 Collinsella sp.
GGCGTGGCTGATTCTATTCCCAGTGCATGGCTGTTTGCGCAGGGGTATGACCGCAATATCGTGGTACTCACGCAGCCGGCGGGCTTTGTGAAGCAGCCCAACAGCGTGATGCCCATGCTGCGTCGCGTGTTCCGTCACTACCCGGAGTTTGTCGCAGCGCTTGAGCATCGGCATGAGGTTTACAATGCCACGCTCGATGACCTGGCGCGTCGCGAGGCTGCCGGCGATATCTTTGTGGTGCGTCCGAGCGAATCGGTGAAGGTGCCGTCACTGTGCCGCGAACCCGATGAGCTCGAGCGCATCTACCAGATCGGCCGCCACGATGCGGAGGCGACCTTGCCGGCGTTGGAAGCGTATCTGGCGGGGTAAGGGTCGCATGCGGAAAGCGCATCCCAGGTTTTGCGCTCAGAACGGGTTGCAGTTTCCCAAACGGTGGGGTTTCGGAAAGTACGTCCCGGAATATGCGTTCAGACTGGGACGCAGTTTCCCGTTGAGCCTCTATATGGAAAGCGCATCCCAGAATGGACGTCCAAACTGGGATGCGCTTTCCGTTATTGAAGATATGAGGCTGCGGATCAGCTGCTCGGCTTATGCCTATGCCTGCTGCCAGGTGTCGACGAGCTCCTTGGCTGCGGCGTGGGGGTCGTCGGCACTGCAGACGGCGCTCACCACAAAGAAGCCATCGACGCCGGTGGCCTTGAGCTGCGGCAGGTCGGCCGTCTTGACGCCGCCGCCCACCACGATGGGCACGGGGCTTGCCGCGTGGAGTGCGGCCAGGTCCTCAAAGCTCTTGGTGATGATGGAGCCGTCGGCCGCGCGTCCGCAGTCGCGCTTGGTCTCGGTCTCGTGGAGCGGGCCGATGCCCAGGTAGTCGACCAGGCTCATGTCGGCGGTCTTGACGTACTCGAGCATCTCCTCGCAACGGGCCGAAAGGCCCACAATGGCATCGGGGCCCAAAAGTTTGCGGCAGACCTCGACGGGAATATCGCTCTGGCCAACGTGCACGCCGTCGACAGCGATGCCCTGCTCGCGCGCGGCGAGTACGCAGTCCAGGCGGTCGTCGATCAGCAGGGCGACCTGACCGGTCTTGCCGGCCTGTGCGATTGCCTGCGCGGCGTCGCCGGTCAGCGCGATGATCTCGCGGGCACTTGCCACCTTGGAGCGCACCTGGATGCAGGTAAAGCCTGCGTCGAGCGCCTGGGCCACCACATCGCCCACGGGACGCCCGAGCGTGTTTTCGGGGCCGAGTACCAGATAGGCCGAGATATCAAGGTTGTCGCGGATGCTCATCGTGCTTCCTCCTGCTTTTTGATCTGTGCTTCCATGCGCTCGAGCTTGCCGGTCATGGTGTCGGTAAATCCGGGTCGAATATCGGCTTTGAGCACGACTTCGGTGCGGATGCCCTTGCTCGCCAACACAAAGGTTGCGTCGCGCACGACCTGCATGACCTCGTCCCAGTCGCCCTCGATCTCGGTGAACATCGAGGTGGTGCGGTTGGGAAGGCCGCTCTCGCGAATGACGCGCACGACCTCGGCGACCTCGGCGGACAGTTCATCGCCGGTGCCGCACGGGGCGATGGCCACGGCGACGAGTGTGTTCATGCCGGCATTGGTTGCGGGCTCGGACATGGCTTATGCCTCCTCGAGCTCGAGTTGGTTATCGGCAATATCCTGGGCGGTCGCGCGGTAGAGCTCGTCGATAAAGGCGACCTTAAAGCTTGCCGGGGCATCGGCGACAGCGGCGGCACGCGTGCCGGCAACGTTGTAGACGGCGGCGCCGCAGATGGCTGCCGTAAACGGGTCGGCGGCACAGGCGTACACGGCCAGCACGCCGCCCTGCGAGCAGCCGCAGCCGGTGATCTTGGACATGAGCGGGCTGCCGCCGTGGGACTTGGCCACGGTCGTGCCGTCGGTAATCAGGTCGACTTCGCCCGAGACCACTACGGCGCCGCCGGTGTAGCGGGCGAGCGCCACGGCGGCACCACGGGCGGCGTCGACCGTGTCGGTGGTATCGACACCGCGCACGCGGCTCAGATCGGCCGTCTCGCCCTCAAGACCCCACAGGCCGGCGAGTGCGATAATCTCGGAGGCGTTGCCGCTCACGATGGCGGGCTTGTACTGCTTGAGCTCGTTTACCAGCTGGGTGCGCAGGCTGCCGATACCCAGGCCCACCGGATCGAGCACCCAGGGCTTGCCGGCGTCGTGTGCCGCCTTCGCCGCGCGGGGAATCGTCTGCTCGTAGATAGGGAAGAGCGTGCCCATGTTGAGATAGATGGCGCCGCCGCCGGCAACGAGCGCTTCGCCCTCGTCGGGCAGATAGACCATGGCGGCCGATCCGCCCACGGCGAGCTGTGCGTTGGCGACAAAGTCGATCGTCACCGTGTTGGTGATGGAGCCGGCCATCGGATTGGTGGCGCGAATTTCCTCTACGGCCTTGACCATATGTTGCTTAAGCTGTTCCGAATCAATCACTGCACATGCCTCCTTGGCATAGAAAAGGGGCGCTGTGCATAGACAGCGCCCCTGTAAAGGCGGCATGCTCCCTACGCCAGCATTAACTGACAGGTTCAAAGGATTGGGCCCCATGCCCTCTCAGCCTTGTGGTTTGCACCGCCGGCACTCCCGCATCGAATCTGTTGTTCCCTATACTAGCGCACCTGCCAAAAAGGGACAGGTTTATTTTTGCAGGTGGCAACTGGGGCGCTGCATTTTCCCAGATAAAACCAGCCAAAATAAACCTGTCTCTTATTGGCAGGTCGTTACAATGGTTAGGGTGAAAACGACTGGGGGACTCTATGATCAAACTTGTGCTAACCGATATAGACGATACGCTGATTCCGGCTGGGCATGACGGCGCCAGCGACTACGCCATTGAGGGCATTCATGTCATGCAGGCGGCGGGTCTGCACTTTGGACCGGTTTCGGGCCGCCAGCCGTCCGCGATGGGCTGGATGTTCAAAAATCGTTCCGAGTGTTTTTCGACCGGTGCGTTCTGTAACGGCCAGGTCATGTTTGTGAACGGCGAGGCGGTAGCCTCGCATGCGACCGACAACGCCGCCCTTATGCGTTTGGCTGACTATTTGGAACAGGAGACCGATGATACGTACCTGAAGGTCTACAGCCTGGGTGATGACTTTTGGGGTAACGATGCCTATTGCGTGACGAGCGACCCCGAGCGCGTGCGCCGCGCCATGGAGTCGGGCGGTAATGCGTGGCTCAAAGGCGAAGAGGCCCCGTGCCGTCCTGTTGTCGATGATGCCCCGGTATACAAGGCGAATATCTGGAGCGCCCGCTCGCGCGAAGAGCTCGCTGAGCTGCGCGAGCGCATTGCCGCCGAGGTGCCGGAGCTCTCGCTTGTGTTTCCCAACAACCGAGTGCGCCTGCTCGACATTCTTCCAGCAGGTTGGGACAAGGGTTGCGCTGCGCTGGAGCTGGCGCGCGCTTTGGGCCTGACGCCCGACGAGGTGGCCGTATTTGGCGATTCCGATAATGACCTGCCCATGATCGATGCTGTTCCCAACTCCGTTGCAGTCGCCAATGCCAACGAGGCTGTCACGGCTGCCGCACGCTGGCATATCGGCGCTGCGACAGACGATGCGGTTGCCGGGGCTCTGCATCAGATTGCCGCCTGCGCCGCGACGGGGGAGATGCCGCCGTTTATGCGTCAGATGGATGCGACGGGTTTCGACGTCACGAACGTCTAGGGAGGCCATCATGAAGCTTCAGCAGCTCAGATATGTCGTCAAAGTTGCCGAATGCGGCAGCATCACCGAGGCCTCGCGCCGGCTCTTTGTGTCGCAGCCTTCGATTACCGCATCGATTCGCGATCTCGAAAACGAGATGGGCGTGCACATCTTTGAGCGCACTAACAAGGGCATCGTTGTGTCCGAGGAAGGCGAGACCTTCTTGGTCTATGCGCGCCAGGTACTCGACCAGGCCGACCTGCTCGAGGGCAAGTACAAGGGCGCATCCGAGCAGGTGCCGCACTTTAGTGTGAGCTGCCAGCATTATTCCTTTGCCGTTAACGCGTTTGTTGACGTGATTCGCGAGTTCGATGCCGCGCGTTACGACTTTACCCTGCGCGAGGAGCAAACCCACGAAATTATCGAGGACGTCGCGCACATGAAAAGCGAGCTCGGTATCCTGTATCTGTCGGAGCACAATCGCGAGGTCATCGAGCGCATGCTGGCGGCCAACGAGCTCGTGTTCGAAGGACTCTTCTGCGCCACGCCACACGTCTTTGTGTGTGCCGACCATCCGCTGGCGGACCACGCCAGCGTGACGCTCGAAGACCTCGAGGACTACCCATTTTTGTCCTATGAGCAGGGCAGCTACAACTCGTTTTACTATTCCGAGGAGCTGACCTCGACCTTTGAGCGCCGCAAGAATATCCGCGTGCGTGACCGTGCGACGTTGTTCAACCTGGTCATGGGCCTCAACGGCTACACGGTGTGTTCGGGCGTGATCAGCCATGAACTTAACGGCCCCGGTATTATCTCCATTCCGCTCGATGTAGACGAGTACATGGAGATCGGCATCATCACGCGCAAGAACACGACGCTTACGCGCTACGGGCAGGCCTATATCGACGCGATTCGTCAACATATTTAGCCGCTGCGTTCTGCACGGGTCAAATCTCTTTATGGCAGTCCCAACTGATATAGGAATCATCTATATCAAACTGTTATAAACGTATATTTTACGATGGCCATATGAGCGCTCATACTCTGTCCCAGCAAAGCAACCAATGCAAAGGGAGATTTCTATGAGCACTTCGATCCAACCGAACGCGCCGTTTCGCGCTGATATCGTCGGCAGTTTTCTTCGTCCGCAGGCCGTGAAGGACGCCCGTGCCGCCTACGCCGCGGGTACGCTCGATGACGACGGCCTTAAGGCCGTCGAGGACGATGCCATTCGCGATTTGGTGGCAAAGCAGAAGGCGGCCGGCCTGCAGGTCATCACCGATGGCGAGTTTCGCCGCAGCTACTGGCACCTCGACTTTATGTGGGGGCTCAACGGCATTGAACGCCGTACCTCGCGTACGGGCTATATGTTCCACGACGAGGAGACCACGGCCGATACTGCCGTGGTGACCGGCCCCATCAGCGGCGAGAACCACCCCTTCGTCGAGCACTTTAAGTTTGTCAAGGCACTTGAGGGCGAGGGTCACGTTGCACGCCAGACCATCCCGGCGCCGATTCAGACGTTCTCCGAAGTCACGCTCGACCGCTGCGATGGCCAGCAGGAGAGCTTGCGTGCTGTCTATAAGACCGACGAAGAGCTCGCCGATGCCATCGCCGCAGCATACCGCACCGTGATTGCCGACCTGTATGCCGCAGGCTGCCGCAACATCCAATTTGATGACTGCACCTGGGGTATCTATTGCGATGCCGACTTTGTGTCCAAGACTGGCATGAGCCCGGTTGACCTGCAAAAGGTGAGCGAGCTGGGCGTGGCGCTCAACAATGCCGCCATCGCGGACAAGCCCGACGATCTGGTCATCAACACGCACGTATGCCGCGGCAACTACCATTCCACCTACGCTTTTGAGGGCGGCTACGACCCCATTGCGCCGTATCTGTTTGCGCATGAGGACGTTGACGCGTTCTATCTGGAGTTCGACACGCCCCGCGCCGGTGGTTTTGAGCCGCTCAAGTACGTTGCTCCCGGCAAGAAGGTCGTGTTGGGCTTGGTGACCACCAAGGCGGCAGAGCTCGAGAGCGAGGATGTTATCGTCGAGCGCATCCGCGAGGCGGCAAAGTACGTGCCGCTCGAGAACCTGTATCTGTCTCCGCAGTGTGGCTTTGCCAGCTGCGAGATTGGCAATAAGCTGACCGAGGACGAGCAGTGGGCAAAGATTGCGCTGGTCAGGCGTGTTGCCGAGCGCGTTTGGAAGTAACGCTACCGTTTGCAGGTGACGGCGCGTGCGAGACATGGCGTATCACGTACAATGGTTCGGATCGTATCGTTCGGGCAGGTTATCCGATATGCCTGATCGCCCTTCCATTCGAAAGGACTTCCATGTCCCAGTCTTCGACGCCCGCCGTCACCGATGCCATCTACGATGCATCGTCGCTCGGCCGCCCGCGCATGTTTTTGCTCGGCCTGCAGCACCTGTTTGCCATGTTTGGCGCCACCGTGCTGGTGCCCGTGCTCACTGGTCTCTCGGTTTCGGCGACGCTTTTGTTTGCCGGCTTGGGCACGCTCCTGTTCCACTTCCTGTCGCGCGGTAAGGTGCCGGCATTTTTGGGCTCATCGTTTGCCTTTATTGCCGGTTATGCCGCAATCGCGCCCAACGGCGAGGCCGAGCTTTTGCCCTATGCTTGCCTGGGCGTAGCTTGTGCCGGCCTGCTCTATCCGGTGCTTGCGGCCCTGTTCCGCGCCTTTGGCGCCAAGCGTGTCATGCGTTTCTTCCCGCCGGTGGTGACTGGCCCCATCGTCATTTCGATCGGTCTGATCCTGGCAAGCTCCGCTATTACCAACTGCCAGACCAACTGGCTTGTGGCTGTTATTGCCGTTGCCGTTATCGTGATCTGCAACATCTGGGGCCGTGGCATGGTCAAGATCGTGCCAATTCTGCTGGGCGTTGTGGTGAGCTATGCCGTTGCGACTGCGCTGGGCGAGGTCGATTTTTCGGGCGTCGCAGCCGCCTCCTGGGTTGGTCTGCCCGTTGTGTGGGACAACACGGTGTTTGCGCTCTTTGGACCGCAGTTCGATAGCGGTCTTGCCACGACCGCTATCATCACCATCATGCCGCTGGCCTTTGCAACTATGATCGAGCATATCGGTGATATCTCCGCTATTGGCTCCACCTGCGAGCGCAACTACATTGCCGACCCCGGCCTGCATCGCACGCTGCTCGGCGATGGCCTTGCCACGATTCTGGCTTCGCTCTTTGGCGCTCCGGCCAACACCACCTATGGCGAGAACACCGGTGTGCTCGCCCTGACACGCGTGTTCGACCCGCGCGTGATCCGCATTGCCGCGTGTTGCGCCATCGTGCTTTCGTTCTGCCCCAAGTTCGCTGCCGTGATTGCCGCCATGCCGGCGTGTGTAATCGGAGGCGTGTCGCTCGTGCTCTATGGCATGATCAGCGCCGTGGGCGTTCGCAACCTTATCGAAAACCAGGTTGATTTCCAGAACAACCGCAACGTGCTGGTGGCCGCTCTGGTGCTCGTGCTTTCGCTCGGCATTGCGTACAGCACCGCCGGCGCCATCGTGCTTGAGCTGGGCGGCGTGACGATTTCGCTTTCCGGCCTTGCCGTGGGCTCGCTGGTGGGCATCGTGCTCAACGCCATCCTGCCGGGTAACGACTTTGAGTTTGATGTCTCCGAGCTTGAGCAGACTGCTGAGTAGCAGCTGCGTTCAGCTAAACAAGATATGGTGCCCATGCGTATATGCGCGTGGGCACCATTTTTAATGAGTCAATATCCAGTGGATGCCACGCGCCATGCGCAGGTCGGTTTGGGCAAAGTGATTGCCGGGGTTGAGCTCCAGCGTTGTTGGAATGCCGCGCTCGACGAGCAACGCTTCCATCGCGCGTGTGTCGTCGAGTACATGCCGCATCATGCGGTTGGGCGTCTTGGTTTCCTTTTTGCCGAGTGACAGGTAGACGGCTTGCGGGCTGCCGGCAAAAGGGGCCGTGCTGGCACGGTCGACAAAGTCGGGAAACCATAGCGACCCCGATGCGCTCGCGGCGCGGTCAAAGGCGTCGGTTTGCCAGAGGGACCAGAGTGCGAAGAGGCCCGCGAGCGAGTAACCGGCAATGCCGCGCCAGGTGGGCGGCTGAGGAAGCGACGACTCGACCTGGGGGATTATCTGATTCAGCAGCTCATCAAGAAAATCGGCAGCTTGGCCGCCGAAAGGCTCGGCATCGCGTACGGTCCCGTCGCATGCCCAGGGGCTCAGCTCGCGATTCCAATCGAGCCCGCCAATGGTGACGAGGGCGAATGGCGGACAGTCGAGCTCTCGGCAACACTTATAAACCTCGCTGCCGTCGCCCACGACTACAGGAAGGTAGATGACAGGCGCGCTTTCCGTATGATTCGAATAAACGGTTATCTGCTTTTGATGCGCTTCCATGACGGGCTTCTCTCAGTGTTGTGATATCGGCAGCCCCAATTGTCGCACGCCAGCGTATGCCGGTTGGGCTAGACCAAAGACAATCTCGTGCATCCCCTGCGGACTCATATGGAAAACGCCACCGCCGGAGGGGAGCTCGGCGGTGGCGTTGTTAAACGGTGCTGGGGCTCGGGGCCTTCGCGGGAGCTGCCATGTGCGCAGAGGCGTTTAAGAACGCTTACGGCTCGCCATGGTGCCTGCGGCGATAGCGGCTGTTCCCGCAAGGACGGTTGCCACGATGGCCGCACCCGAGGTGTCGCCGGTTGCCGCGAGCACGCCGGTAGTCTTGGCTTTCGTGGTTGAAGCCGCAACGGCCTTGGTCGGCTTTGAGCCCTCAGGCTTGGGGTTCTGCTTGGACTCCGCGGGCTTGCTTTCTGCGGGCTTGGTCTCGTCGGGCTTGGGGTCTTCCGGCTTGGCTACCTCGGGAGGTGCGATGGTCGTACTTTTGGCGACTGCTTTGATATAGAGGGAGTCGACCGTGGCGTCGCCCGTGCCGATGGCCTGGCCTGCCTCGTAGATGCCGTCACGGAGCTTGCGATAGTCAATGACCTTGCCGCCTTCGGGCGTCTGGATGGCGGCGTTCTCAATCTTGATGGTGCCGATTGTCTTGCCGTCAGCGCTCATGGCACGGGCAAAGATTGCCGCTGTATCTCCTTCGGCCGTTACCTTGCTGCGGATGATCGAGATGACTGCGGGTGTGACGCCCTCGCTGGTCTGGGCGATGATGCCGATGTTCTCGCCTTGGGGTTCGCGCCTCGTCTCGCCATCTTGGTTTTCGCTGTAGGGGATGGGGCCGTCGCCGTTCTCGACATAGCGGGCTATGGCCTTGACAACGGAGTCGCTGATGTAGATGTGGCCGCCCTTCTCGTTGGGTCGATCGTTTCTGGTGGAGAATGCAGCCGAAACCTCGCCTTCCGCAAACGCGTCCACGGTGGAGCCGTTCTTGACGACGATGTCGTCCTGGTAGGTGAAGAGGGCGTTGGCGCCACCGTATTTGCCTTTACTTGCACGGACCGTCACGTTTGCATGATCGAGGGTGATGCCCTTGTGGGCATAGACGCCATATTCAACACCGTTTACGTTGAGGGAGGCGTTCGTGACCGCGAGACTGCCCTCAGCGTCGACGGCAAGATCTCCCTGGGAGCTTGCCTCGACCTGGCTGCCGTCCGAGATGTTGATATTGCCGCTGCTCCAAAGGGCCTCACCATCGGCTGAGCTTGCCTCGACCGTCCCGCCACCCTTGATGGTGAGGTTCTTGTCGGCTCCAATACCCTTGTCCTTGGTAGCCCTGGCGGTGATGGCTCCGCTGTCGTCAATCGTGATATTGCCGTTTGCCCTGATGCCATCCGATGCACCCGTGGCGTTGACGTTGCCCGAACCTTTGATAGCGAGATCACCTCCGGCATTGATGGCATCAAACCCAGTGCTCGTGGCGTTGACGGATCCGGCTCCGTCGATGTTGATATTACCCGTGGAGAGGATAGCGTCCTCAGTAGATGTCACGCTGAGCGTGCCGCCCTCGTCGCCTTGGATATTGAGCTCGGCATTCTCGTTAGTGCCATGAGAAACGTTGATGCTTTCGATCCATTCGGCAGTGACGATGTTGGTTCCCGAGTAATTCACGTTGAGCTTGCCTGCGGCCTGGATCTCGCCGCCGTTATAGTTGTTGAGCTTCAAGTCGTCGGCGCCGTCCCACGACCAGGTACCGGCCTCGTCGCTCGCCGCGGTGTTGTACTTGTTGCCGCCGACCTTGACCCATTCCGCTGCGAGCGAGACGCTCGGCATGAGCAGCGAGCTCACCGTGAGCGCGCACACGGCGCCCGCGACGATGCGGCGCGTCACGCGGCGCCAGCTGCCGTGCGCGAGTCCTATGCGACGGCGAACGTCGGGTTCGGCAACATGGGTTCCGGCGGTAGTGTCATTGCGTTTGGGGGTCGTGAACAAGGCTGCCATGGTTGCTCCCGTTCTCATAGGGCCTATACGACTAGATTCAGCGTATCTGCTGGATGTTGCCGGCGGTAGTGCCGTTTGGAGGGCAAAATGGCCAAAATGGGGGAGAAATAGGCCGCACGCCGGCGCAGGGACCGGCGCTAAAAGAAAAGCGCGGGGCCGCATGGCGACTCCGCGCTTTATTGTTCAGCTTTTGCAGCCTTGCCCTTACGCTACGAAGAAGTAGACGAGGAAGGCAAGGGCCGCGATCCACCCGTCCCGTGCGAAAAAGTGTTTACGAGCGCTTGCGGCTCACCACGGCGCCTGCGGCGATGGCGGCTGTTCCCGCAAGGGCGGCTGCCACGATGGCTGCGCTCGAGGCGTCGCCGGTTGCCGCGAGCTTGCCGGTGGTCTTGGCTCCCGTGGCTGCAACTGCAACGGTCTTGGTCGTCTTCGTGCCCTCGGACTTGGAACCCTCGGGCTTGGTCTCGCCGGGCTTCTCCTCGGGTTTGGTCTCCTCGGGAGGAACGATGACCGTGCTCTTGGCGACAGCTTCGTCGTAGGGGGAGTCGACCGTGGCGTCGCCCGTGCCGATGGTTTGACCCGCCTTGTAGGAGATGCTGGAGCCGTACTCTTCTTCGTAGCGATAGTTAATGATCTTGCCGCCTGCGGGCGCCTGGATGGGAGCGCCTTCGATCTTGATGGTGCCGATCGCCTTGCCATCTTCGCTTATGGCAAGAGCGAAGATTGCCGCCGTGTCTCCCTCAGCCGTGAGCTTGCTGCGGACGATCGAGATACTCGCGGGCGTGATGCCCTCGTAGGTCTGGGCGAAGATACCGATGTTCAGACCCCTAGGCTCAGGGATGACCGCGCCGCTTTGGTCGTTGCTGTAGTGATCGGGGCCATCGCCACCGGTCTCGACATAGCGGGCTATAGCCTTAACAACGGAGTCGCGGATGTAGATGTGGCCGCCCGCGCCGTTTGGCGGGTGGTTTCTGGTAGAGATTGCAACCGAGAATTTGCCTTCCGCGAACGCGTCCACGATGGAACCATTCTTGATGACGATGTCGTCCCCGTCAGTGATGAGGGCGATGGCCTGGCCGCCGCTCGCGCTTGTACGGACCGTCACGGTCACGTGATCGAGCGTAACGCCCTTGTAGGCATAGACACCATATTCAACACCGCTTGCGTCAAGGGAGGCGTTCGTGACCGCGAGACTGCCCTCAGCGTCGACGGCAAGATCTCCCTGGGAGCTTGCCTCGACCTGGCTGCCGCCCGAGATGTCGATGTTGCCGTCAGCCCAAATCGCCGCTTCTTCTATCGAGCTTGCTTCTACCTTGCCACCGCCTTTGATGATGAGGTCACTGCCCGCGGCGACGCCGTAACCTTCGCCTCCTTTAGCGATCACTGTGCCAGAGGAATCGATGGTGGTCTTGCCCTTGGATTGGATACCTTCGGTACCGCCCGTTGCATTCACGGTGCCCGAGCCCGTGATAGAGAGGTCGCCCTTTGCCTCAATTCCGTCGGAAGTAGTGCTTGTGGTGTTCACAGTGCCTGGGCCAGAAATGGAGAGGCCGCCTGTGGATTTAATTGCATCGGCCTCGGCTGTCACATTGAGCTCATCCGTGCTATTCGAGCTCGTTATGTTCAACTCCGCTTTCTGGTTAGTGCCATCCTGCGCTTTGATGGCGGCTCCGGTGTAATCGGGCTCGGTTTTCACGGTGTTCTTGCCCTCGTAGGCAATGTTGAGCTTGCCAGCGGCCTCGATCGCACCGCCGTCATAGCCGTTGAGCTTCATGTCATCGGCGCCGTCCCAGCTCCAGGTGCCAGCCTCGTCACCCGCCGCGGTGCCAGCGTCATACCGGCTGCCGCCGACGTCCACCCACTCGGCGGCAAGCGAGATGCTCGGCATGAGCAGCGAGCTCACCGTAAGCGCGCATACGGCGCCTACAACGATGCGGCGCGTCACGCGACGCCAACTGCCGTGTGCGAGCAGCGTGCGACGGCGCACGTCGGGCTCGACAAAATGGGCTCCAGAGGTTTTGTCATTGCGCTTGGGGGTCGTGAACAAGGCGGCCATGGTTACTCCCATCCTCATAGGGCCTATGCGATTAAGCCCAGCATATCTGCAGGATGCAGCCGGCGGTAGTGCCGTTTGGAGGGCAAAATGTCCAAAACTTGGGAAGCAAAACATCGCGCGTCCGTGCGTT
>DBEXMY010000105.1:0-4926 GCA_048168905.1 Collinsella sp.
AAATTCACGGTAACCATTGCAAATACGGGCGATATAGTCCACACAATGTTTGACCTTGTCCCCATAGCTGGAAAATGCCTAAGGGAGAACTCCTGATGCGCGGATCATACAAGGTAATTATTCAAAATAACCGGGTTCAGTTTAAACTGACCATCAATAGAAATCTGACCATCATCCAAGGTAACAGTGCTACAGGCAAGACAACTCTGCTTGATATGGTGGCAGCTCACGAAGAGCTTGGGGCACAAAGCGGCGTAACAGTAAGTTGCAAAGTGCCCTGTAAAACAATATCTGGAAAATATTGGCGTAGAGATCTCCAAGAGATTTCCAGCAGTATTGTTTTTATTGATGAGGGCAATACTTTTGTTCGATCAAGAGAATTTGCCCATGAAGCAAAGCGTAGCTCAAACTACTACGTAATTGTCGCCAGAGAGTCACTGCGCCAACTGCCCTATAGCGTTGATGAAATCTACGGTCTTAAGAACACCAACCGAACCACAACGAAGTATCCCGTTTACTCTCGTGTCTACACCTCTACATATCGTATTTACGGTGATACTGATTTTAGAGGCGAGAGGCCCGAGCTTGTCATTGTCGAGGACACAAATTCGGGCTACGAATTCTTCAGTTTGCTATGCAAAAAGAGCAGCATTAAATGCATCAGCGCGGGAGGAAAATCAAATATTTGCAACTGCATTATGGACGCACCGGAAAACGACATCCTCGTGATTGCCGACGGCGCCGCCTTTGGACCAGAAATTGCGGAAGTAGCTGCTCTATTGCGCCGAAAGAACATCAAGCTATTCCTACCGGAATCGTTTGAATGGCTCGTGTTGAAGTCGGGATTATTCAACAGCAAACACATTAAGGACATGCTGCTTAACCCCGCTGAACATATCGAAAGCTCAAAGTTCTTTAGCTGGGAGAGGTTCTTTACTGCAGAACTCATCGAATGCTCACGAGACACACGTTTTCGATATGACAAGAGCTGCATGAACGAGGAGTACTTGAACCCCACCGCCCTTGCAGCTCTTGAGGATACTTTGCCGGAACTTGGCATTACTTCGCACTAAAACGAGAAGTACTCACTGTCGGAGGATAGGTTCGGTCCGAGCCACGGGTCACCATCGAGGAAGAGCTCCGGCCAGCGTTGCATGAACAGAGCTTGCTCGCGTTTCCAGCGGCGCAGCTTTTCCTCGTTAGCCTCTTCCCTGCCGCGCGAGGTGAACTCGTAGTGGTACAGCTCGGCATAGGGCGTAAAGATGGTGCGGTAGCCCGCCTCCCACACGCGCAGGCAAAAGTCTGCGTCGTTAAAGCCGACGGCGTATTCCTCGTTGTAGCCCCCGACCTGCTCAAATACGTCACGTCGCACCATCTGGCAGGCGCCCGTTACGGCGCTAAAGTTGCCCGGACGCACAGCACGGGCAAGATAGCCCTCGCGCTTTGCCGAGAAGTCTTGGTTGGCATGGGCAAGTGCGCCGCGCACACCGACCAAAATGCCAGCGTGCTGCACAAGGTGGTCGGCAAAATAGAGCTTGGCACCCACCACGCCCGCATCGGGACGTTGCAGACAACCCATCATCTCTTCGATAAAGTCGGGGCTAATGACCTCGGTATCGTTGTTGAGCAGCAGCAGGTAGTCGCCCTTGGCGTGCTCCACACCAAAATTGATGATCTGAGAGTAATTGAACTCGCCCGGCCAGTACACAACGCGCGCGATACCCTTGCCTTCGGATGCCGCAGCCACGCGCTCTGGCAGGGTTTCGTAATACGCAAACGTCTCCGGGGCTTCGCTGTTGTTCTCCACCAAGACGATCTCGTAGTTGGCATACGCGGCCTTCTGGGCGATCGACATCACACAGGCGTCAAGCGTCTCAATGTGATCCTTGGTGGGAATCACAATACTCACCAGCGGCGCAGGCTCCGGCAGCGCATAGCGCATGCGGTAGACAAACGGCGTCTCGGCCTCCTCGACCGTTCCGCAAATGCCCAGCGCGTCAAAGTGACGCTGAAGCGCAAGGCGCCCGGCTTCAATAGCATACGGCTTGCTATCGGCAGAGCCATCGGCGGTCGACCCCGGATGAACGCGCCAGTGATACAGCACGTGCGCAACATGCTCAAACCGCGCGCCCGCCGAAAGGCAGCGAAGCGTCAGGTCGTAATCCTGGGCACCCGCAACATCTTCCGGAGACATGCCAATGTGATCGATGAGCGCCTTCTCCACCATCAGAAAATGCGTCACGCAGTTATGGCTATAGAGCAGGTCGACGTTGAGCCGCGTCTTAAAGACCGGCTGGCCCCACTCCCCCGTTTTCTGGAACATGTCCTCGTCGCAGAACAGGACCTGGGGACGCTCGCCCTCGGCGGCCCTGTTCAGCGCGGCAACATAATGGAATAATGCGTCCGGTTCCAGAATGTCGTCATGGTCCAAGAACGCGATGTAGTCTCCAGCCGCCTGCTGAATACCAGCGTTGGTGTTGAGCACAATGCCGCCGTTGCCGGGCAGCTCGATGCGACGAACGCGCTCGTCGTTGGCACTTGCTGCAAGATTGGCCACCGCATCCCATTCGGGCGAGGCATCCATAAGCAGCAATTCCCAGTTGTCATAGCTCTGAGCTAGCACCGAGTCCAGCAGCTCGCGCAGGTAGACCCGATCAGTCTTGTAGCACGGCACCACAATGCTCGCGAGTGGTCTATAGGCAAAAGCCACCGAAGCGACACGCTGGCACGCCAAATCGCCCGGCTTTGCGCGATGCTGCTCAAACCAACGTCGATAAGCTGCGTCGTCTGCACGCGCATCCTTCATGCGGTTCCAGCTGTCGTCGACCATGCCGTTGTACAGGCGACCATCCATGGCGCAAAAACCACTCTGAATCTGCTCCGTGGGATCGCTCACAATCGCGACAAAATCTCGTATATCCTGAGGCATCTCAACGCTCAGATACGTTTTGTTGACGCGGCATCCGTTCTGCTGCGGTACATCGACCTGCGATTCAAACACATGCACGGTGATATCGATAGCGTTCATATGCGTATCGAAGACCTGGAGCTCAGGTGCGCACTGGGGGTCTCCCACCCACGTAACCTCATAGCGCCACACCGCGCCGGCGTCTGCCGGTAAATAACGAACGGCATCGATCTCATAGCGACCGCAGCACTCGCCGCGCTGTGCATCGCGAACGAGCGCACACATCGCAGCCTTTGCTTTGTAGTTAATCTTGGATTCCAGCTTGGCCACGCGGCTATCGAGGCGAATGGAGCCAAGCTTTTGGCCACCGGACACAAATGCAGCGTCGATCGTAGAGCCATCCAAAAACGGAAGCACCAAGACGGCAAGCTCGCGCTTGTAATCGGCAACGGAAGGGCAAAGCGCCAGCACACGGCCATGGTCAACCGGGAGTACCAGCGACGGCACACAAGAACCGCTCGTCGTCGCGCGGACAAAGGCCTGAGAACCTTCTTGCTCAATAAGCGCGGCGACATCCTGGCCGGCAAAACGAAGCAGCACAAACAGACGGCCCTGGCTGCGGCAAAGTGCCAAACGCTTGATACTCATCTACACTTCTCGCTTTCCCAGGGCGTTCGCTGCCATGCGTTTGCAGGCGCCCAAGCGCCCAAACCTCAAGACGTCGTAATCGAACATGAGCTTTTTGCACTCACGGGCATTGGGGGCCTTGCTGGTAAGCGCCGCACGCACCATAGCAGCAACAGAAGGAGCGCATTGTGCGAGCGCAGCATCGCTGCCCACGGCAGAACCGGAAAGGGCCGCGGCGACGGCAGCAAACACCTTGCCGCAGTCCGAGCCCAGCAACCTGAGCGCATCGTACAGCACCAGATCGCATAGGAAGTACGCCAGGTCATCGGCATGCTGAGCATCGAGACCGTCGCGCTGCCAGTCAGTCAGCACCGCGGAGTAAATCTTCACGTGCTCCAGCAGGCGCGTCTCGTCGTCGTAGCGCATAGTGTCCATGAGTGAGCCCTTGCGCGCCACACGGTAATCGTACAGCTTGTTCGAGATAAGCGCGGTCTTGTGCGAACGACCGTACACGGCAAAGTCGAAAACCTGGTCCTCGCCATACTTGACGGTTTCGTCGAACACGATCCCGTTGCCCAGCAAAAACTCACGCTTGCAGGCGGTGCGCCATGCAAAGGGGCGAGAAGCTTCCTTAAACAGCAGGTCAGAGCAATAGCCTTCAAACGACACATCACGCGGGCTCAGCACATAGTTAAGCCACGGATACCCCGCCTCCAGCGGATACGGATTCGCGCCAAAGGTCAAAACGTCGCAGTCCTCGCGCTCAAAGGTTTCGACGATCACGCGGCATGCATCGGGCGTAAACCGGTCGTCGGAATCCAAAAACGCGACGATAGGCGCCGTGGATGCGGCGATGCCTGCATTACGTGCACTCGACAGGCCGCCGTTCTCCTTATCGACCAGCGTAAAGCGCGCATCCTTTTCGCAATAGGCAGTCGCAATATCGCGTGAACCGTCCGGCGAGCCATCGTTGACTAACACGCCTTCCCAATCGGGCATGTCCTGCGCAAGCAGGGAGTCCAGGCACCAGGCCAGGCACTCCTCCACTTTGTAGATGGGAACGACAACAGAAATCTTGGGGGTAGCCATAGTCACTCGCTCCTACTGTGCTGCCGGAACGTCGTCAGGGTGCGGGTTGTCGCCGTAGGTGCGCTGATACATCAGCACGCGCCAGACCAGCGGTAGGCCGCCAATCTTAAAGTAATGCTTAAACGTATTGAGCTTGCCCGGCTTCTTAAAGTCAAAGCGCGAATCGATATAGGCGCGGGGCGACTTGACCATCAGGCGCAAGTCGGTCTCGCCACGCGGATCAAACAGCGACAGATCAAAGCGACCGGCATCCCAGTCGGCCTTGAGCTCGGACGAGGCTTTCTTCCAAAACTGCTCGCGCA
>DBEXMY010000106.1:0-4788 GCA_048168905.1 Collinsella sp.
TTCGACCAGCTCGGCAACGATAGCGTCAAAGGCGGCAACCGGGTCGTCGGCACCGGTGATGGGTCGGCCCACCACGATATGGCTCGCGCCGCGCTCGATAGCCTGAGAAGGCGTCGCCACACGGGACTGGTCACCAAGGGCGGCACCCACCGGACGAACGCCCGGAGTCACGATCAACGCGTCGGGGCCGAGCAGCTCGCGCATGTCATGGGCCTCCATCGGCGAGCACACGATGCCGTCGATACCGTTGGCCTGGGCAAGCTTTGCCAGGCGGGCGGCCTCCTCGGCCACGGGTGACTCGACGCCGATCTCAGCCAGCGAATCCTGGTTCATGCTCGTGAGCACGGTGATGGCGACGAGCTTGGCGCGGTCCTCGCGCGCCTCCTCGGCACCCTCACGGCACGCAGCGAGCATAGCACCAGAACCCAGGCCGTGGACCGAGAGCAGGTCGGCACCGGCAAGCGAGGCCGAACGGGCGGCACCGCGCACCTGATGCGGAATGTCATGGAACTTGAGGTCGAGGAAGACCTTAAAGCCCAGGTCCTTGAACGTCTTGACGATCTCGGGCCCCTCGGCGTAATAGAGCGTCATGCCCACCTTGAGCCAAGCGGCATGACCAGAAAGCTCGTGGGCGAGCTCGAGCGCACGCTCACGGTCGCAGTCGAGGGCGACGATAACGCGGTCGCGGGCGTCGGTCTCTAGCATTCGAAAGCACCTACCAGCTCGTTGATGTCCTTCACGCCCTGGGACTCCGCCCAGGCCTCGAGCTCGTGCGCGATCTTAATTGAGGCGCACGGATCGACGAAATTGGCCATGCCGACCGACACGCAGGTGGCGCCGGCCAGGATAAACTCGGCCGCATCCTCGCCCGTCATGACGCCGCCGACACCGTTGATGGGGATATCGACGGCCTGAGCGACCTCCCAGACCATGCGAACGGCGATGTGGTGGCACAGCGGACCCGAAAGGCCGCCCTTGGGCTTGGCCACACGGGACTTGCGGGTGTGAACGTCAATGGCCATGCCCTGGATGGAGTTGATGACCGAAAGGCCGTCGGCACCCGCGGCTTCGAGAGCCTTGGCAATCTCGGCGACGTTAACCGGAGCCATCTTGACGAACAGCGGCTTATCGGTCACCTTGCGGCAGGCAGCCATAACGGCAGAGGCGCCCTCGGGCGAGGAGCCCATGGCGGCACCGCCGGCGGCAATATTGGGGCAGCTCACGTTGATCTCGTAACCGGCAGCCCAGGGGCACAGCTCGACATACATCTCGAGCGCGCGGACAAACTCGTCAACGGAGTGGCCGGCAACCTGGCAAATGACCTGGCAACCGTCCTTGGAAAGCTGCTCGAGCCACGGGCCGGACTCACGGGCAAAGGCGGCCACGCCGGGGTTCTGAAGGCCCACGGAGTTGATCATGCCGCCCGGGATCTCGGCCATACGGGGCGCGGGGTTGCCGGGCCAGGGCTCGGCAGCACAACCCTTGGTGGTGATGGCGCCCAGCTGGGAGACATCAAAGAAGTTCTGGAACTGCCAGCCGTAGCCAAAGGTACCGGCTGCGGTGTTGATGGGGTTCTGCATCTTGACGCCGCCGAAATCGACGGCCATGTTCACGGTACCCACTAGAAGACCACCACCTTGGAAGCATCGAACACGGGGCCGCACATGCAGGCGCCCTTCATACCGTCGACCGTCTCGACATTGCAGGTGTTGCAGGCGCCAAAGCCGCAGCTCATCATGCGCTCAAGCGACACCTCGCAGTACGCACCGGCCTCGGCGGCGGCGGCGGCGACTTTCTTCATCATGACAGCGGGGCCGCAGCTGGCCACGTAGTCGTAGCCGCCCTCGCCGAGCAGCTCGGCGGCAGGATCGGTGCAAAAACCGTGCGTGCCAAGCGAACCGTCGTCAGTGCAAACGTTGACCGTGTCGCACAAAGCGCGGAACTCATCGATGCCCACGGCCTTGGACGCTGTGCCAAAGCCCAGGCACACGTCGACAGCCACACCCTGTTCGGCAAGCTTACCGGCAAGGCACAGCACGGGCGGAACGCCGATGCCGCCCGCCACGAGCAGCGCCTTCCTGGTGCCCTCGGGCACGAACCAGCCGCGGCCGCCAGGACCCAGCAGATTAGAGGTGGAGCCGGGGCCCATCTGCGACAGACGACGGGTGTCGTCGCCCACGACGGCGTACCACAGCTCGACGGTGCCGGCCTGGGCGTCGGCGCGATAGAAGCTCAGGGGCACGCGAAGCAGCGAGGACGCATCACCGGGCACGGCAATGTTCACAAACTGACCGGGCTTGAGCGCACTTGCAAGCTTGGGGGCCGAGATGACGAGCGAGAAGATGCCGTCGGCGATCTCCTGGTTCGAGACGACCTCGAAGTCGTGCATGCGTGCAGTGGAAGGTGTGGGCATAGACGCTCCAATCCCCCATGCGGTTGCATGGTCAAAACGAACAGAAAGCGCGGCACCGCAAGGGCGCCGCGCACATAAGCGATAAGGCAATGCTAGCAGATGCAGCCGTCGGCGAGCGTCTGCTTGCCGCCGACAAACACATCGGTGGCACGACCGGTGAGCGTGCGGCCGGCGAAACCGGAGTTCTCGGCGCGCGACTCGTAACCGTCCTCGCCGACCGTCCAGGTGGCGGACGCGTCGAACACGGTCAGATCGGCAACGGAGCCCGCCTTGACCTGAACCTGGTCGAGGCCTAGGATCTCACGCGGCTTGATGGCCATGAGCTCGACCATGCGGCCCACGCTCATCTTGCCCGTGTTGACCAGCTCGGTGAGCACGAGCGACAGCGAGGTCTCGAGGCCAATCATGCCAAAGGGTGCGAGCTCGAACTCGCGGGCCTTCTCCCACGGAGTGTGCGGAGCGTGATCGGTGACGATAACGTCGACGGTACCGTCGATGACACCCTGACGGATGGCCTCGGCGTCCTCGTCGGTGCGCAGCGGCGGATTGACCTTGAGCGAGGTGTTGTAGGTCTCGTCCAGGTCGTTCTCGGTCAGGAACATGTGGTGCGGGGTAGCCTCGCAGGTAACCCGAACGCCAGCGGCCTTACCGGCGCGCACGATTTCCAGGCCATGCGCGGTGGAGATGTGCTGGATGTGCAGCTTGGCACCGGTCAGCTTAGCGATCTCGATGTCGCGAGCGATCTGGAGCTCCTCGCCGGCAGCCGGCCAGCCCTCGAGGGCCAGACGGGTCGAAACCTTGCCCTCGTTGATCTGGCCGTGGCCGACCAGGTCCTCGTCCTGGCAGTGGCTCATAAAGACCTTGCCGAACATCTTGCCGTAGTCCATGCAGCGACGGAGCATGCCCGCGCCCTGTACGCCGCGACCGTCGTCGGTAAAGGCGACGGCGCCGTGGGCGACCATATCGCCCATCTCGGACATAGCCTCGCCCTTAAGGCCGCGGGTCATGGCGCCCGACGGATAGACGCGGCAGTGACCGACCTCGGCAGCGCGGGACTTGACGAACTCCACGACGGTGCCGTTATCGGTGACGGGATCGGTGTTGGGCATGGCGCACACGCCGGTGAAGCCGCCCTTGGCAGCTGCGCGGGTACCGCTCTCGATGTCCTCTTTGACCTCATAGCCGGGCTCGCGAAGGTGAACGTGCATATCCACCAGGCCAGGGACGAGGTACTTGCCGGAAAGGTCGCGGACCTCGGCTCCCTCGACGGCGAGATTCTCGCCGACCTCGGCGATCTTGTCGCCGTCAATCAGGACGTCAACGACACCGTCAAGCTCGACGGACGGGTCGACGACGTGGGCATTCTTAAGAAGCAAGGCCATTATCGGCACCTCCAAGCAGCAGATACAGGATAGCCATACGCACGCAGATACCGGCGTAGACCTGCTCCAGGATGACGGAGCGTTGCGGGTGGTCGGCCATATAGGAGTCGAACTCAACGCCGCGGTTGATGGGGCCCGGGTGGCAGATGATCGCATCGGGCTTCATGAGCTTCTCGCGGTCCTTGGTCAGGCCGAAGAGCTTGTGGTACTCGCGAATGGTCGGGAACGGGGCACCCTCGAGGCGCTCCTGCTGCACGCGCAGCATGTAGACGACGTCCAGCTCGGGCAGGACGGAATCGAGGTCGCTCGTCACGTGGTCGCAGCCCAGGACCTCGGGCGCCGGCGGCAGCAGCGTGCCGGGGGCGACGGCGTAGGTCTCGCAGCCCATGATCTTAAGGGCGGGGATCAGCGAGCCGCACACGCGGGAGTGGGCGATATCGCCGACGACGGCGACCTTCAGACCGTGGAAGTCACCCTTGTGCTCCCAGATGGTGTACAGGTCGAGCAAGGCCTGCGTGGGATGGTTGTGCTTGCCGTCACCGGCGCAGATGACGCTCGCGGGCGAGTTCTGCGTGACGATGTAGGGAGCACCGGCGTGCTTATCGCGCACGACGATGCAGTCGATCTTATAGGCGTTGAGGGTCTCGACGGTGTCGACGAGGCTCTCACCCTTGACCGTGGAGGTCGAGGAGCCGCCAAAGTTAAGACTGTCGGCCGAAAGACGCTTCTCGGCGAGCTCGAAGGAGCTGCGGGTGCGCGTCGAGGGCTCGTTGAACATGTTGACGATGGTCTTGCCCTTGAGCGTGGGGACCTTCTTGATCGCACGCTCGTTGACCTCGGAGAACGCCTTGGCGGTCTCGAGGATGAGCTTAATGTCCTCTTCGGAGTACTCGGTAATGTCGATCAGGTGCTTATGGTTGAACGCCACGGTACTACTCACCTCCCAGCGGCGCGGAGCCCACGTGGGAACCCGGCGCGACGTCGTTAATCTCG
>DBEXMY010000107.1:0-4145 GCA_048168905.1 Collinsella sp.
CAACACTGCCCTTAACGCCACCATCGGCGGCACCTGGTACGTGGTGCTGGGCTCTTCGCTGGCAATGCTCGTTTCTGCCGTGGTTAACTCCACGCTCAACCAGTCGCTCGGCCGTATGCTCAAAAAGAATAACTTTGCGAGCTTTGCCTTCCGTTCCTATGTGTCTACGGGTGTTGGCCAGTTTATCGACAACCTGGTCTTTGCCATTGTGGTGAGTCACACGTTCTTTGGCTGGACCTGGGTGCAGGTTCTTATGTGCTCGCTGACCGGCGCTGTTGCCGAGCTACTGTGCGAGGTCTTCCTGAGCCCCGTGGGCTACAAGGTCGTGCGCGGCTGGGAGCGCGAGAATGTGGGTTCCGAGTACCTCGAGCGCCACGCAACCGCCTAAGGAGCAAGTATGCGGGTTTTGATCACGGGCGCTTCGGGCGGTATCGGAGCCGCGTGCGTGCAGCGCTTTTTGGACGAGGGCCACGAGGTCGTGGGCTTTGATCTTTTGCCGGCGGCGATCAAACACGAGTGCTACCGCCATCTGATTGTTGATGTCCGCGAGCCTGACTCGTTTCCAGGTGACCTTGAACCCCAGGTGATCGTGAACGTTGCCGGTACGCAGGATTCGGCCGACGACATCGCCGCCAACCTGTGTGGCACCATCAACGTGACCGAGCGCTATGCCTTTGTGGGGGAGGGGCTTGCCGCCAAGCCGGCGCCGGCTATCAAATCCGTGGTCAATGTGGGGTCGGCGAGTGGGCATACGGGATCGGAGTTTCCCGCCTATGCCGCCAGCAAGGGCGGCGTTATCGCCTACACCAAGAACCTTGCAAACCGTCTGGCGCCGCAGGCCATCGCCAACAGCGTGGACCCGGGTGGCGTTATCACGCCGCTCAACCGTTGCGTGATGGAAGACGAACATCTGTGGAACCAGATTATGGAGCTCACGCCGCTTAGGCGCTGGGCCACTGCCCAAGAGATTGCCGAGTGGATCTACTTTGTGGGCGTGACCAACCGGTTTATGACCGGGCAGAGCCTGCTGATCGATGGCGGCGAGGCCGGCCGCACGCAATTTATTTGGCCCGAATAGGAAAAGCGCCCGATGGGAAGCCGTCGGGCGCTTTTTTGATGTATCGGTTTTTAGCCGAGGCAAGTCCAGTTGACTGGGGTCGAGCCGTGCTGTTCGAGTAGCCGATTGGCTGCCGAGAAGGGGCGCGATCCCATAAAGGCGGGGAGTTCTGCCGTGGCACGGTTGGCCGAAAGCGGCGAGGGGTGCGTGGAGGCCAGACAGAACTTGTCGGTTGCCTTGCCCGCGCCAGTTGCGACGAGCTTACCTTCGACCATCTGCTGGGCAAAGCGGCCCCATGCCAAAAAGACTACCGACTGGGGCAGCTGACAGCAGCGTTCGATAACGTAGTCGGTGAGCGTGCTCCAGCCCAGTTTGGCGTGCGAGTTGGCGGCATGCTCGCGCACGGTGAGCGTAGTGTTGAGGAGCAGGACGCCCTGTTGTGCCCATGGGGTTAGGTCTCCCGTGGCGGGAATGGGGCAGCCCAGATCGGCTTTGAGCTCCTTATAGATGTTGCGCAGGCTCGGCGGCAACTTGGTTTGCGTCGCGGGGACCGAGAACGACAGTCCCATGGCCTGGTTGGGCCCGTGATAGGGGTCTTGACCCAAGATGACAACTTTGACCTGGTCGGCCGGCGTGTAAGCGATGGCATTGAGGATGTCGTCTTGTGCCGGGTAGATAGTCTGCTCGGTACGCAAAAGGGCGATGCGCTCGAGCAGCTGGTTCGTAGTGTCACGTACCGGCTGCGGCGCATCGCCCAACCAAGTTGCTATGTTGCGGTCGCGGGTCGCGGCGTCCATGGGGCTCCTTTACGTCAGATGCTTTGTTGGCATCTATTGTAAAGGCGCACCGGTTGCCTTTATGCCACGGCTGTATGAAGAGTAGGATCTACGAGACGTGCTCGGGCGCTCCTGCCATGCGAGCCTGTCCATGTGCGCGGAGGCGCGGAAGCTCGACGGTTGCCACCATGACGCCGGTGAGGATGAGGGCTGCGCCAAAGAAGGCGATGGGGCTCAGGACCTCGCCGACCAGGAAGAACGAGAAGACGGCGGAGCATACCGGCTCGAGCGAGAAGGCAAAGCCGGTGGTCTCGGCGGGCACGTGGGGCTGCACGAGCGTCTGGGTGATAAAGCCGTAGGCAGAGCAGATGAGTGCGAGCGCGACGACGACCACGATCTCGCTGGGTGTGCCGGGAAGCGTGAAACCGCCAAAGGTGAATGCGGCGATACCCGAGAATAAGCCGCCGAAGCCCAGCTGCCAAACGCCCAGAGCCAGCGGGTCGACTTCTTCGACAAAGCGCTTGGCCACGATAATGTGGCTGGCATAGATAAAGGCCGAGAGCAGCATGATGATCGCACCGGGATTCAGCCTGGTAAAGTCGGCGCCCGAGAGCAGCAGCATGCCGCAGGTGACGATGGCGGTGCCGACGAGCACTTTGCGCTCGGGGGCACGGCGCAGCAGGGCGGCGTTGGCAAACGGCACGATCACGACCGTCAGGCTCTGCAAAAAGCCGGCAGTGGAGGCAGAGGTGAGGCTGGAGCCCAGACACATGCAGGTGAGTTCGGTTGCCATAATGGCGCCGATGATGGCGGCGCGGACCATTAGGTCGCGGTTGATGCGGAACGCGCGCTTGTGGAAGAGCAGCAGGCAGGCCACAAAGGCGATGATGCAGCGCAACGCAACGATGCTCGTGGCGTTCATGCTGTCCATGCCGATCTTCATGAGGGGGTACGAAAAGCCCCATGCGACGGGAACGGAAAATGAGAGCGCGATTGCTTTTTTGCGATCCATGGGACTCCTTTTGTTACAGAACGGTTTCGTAAAAAGGATTCTGCTCCCAGATGTGGATGTAGTAAAGCGAATGTATCTTCAGTATGATTAAGAAATACTAATGTTGGCAGAAAAAGCCCTGGCAAAACGTTTTACGGCTACATCGATGTGGAGGCACGATGGCATCGCGGTATCAGATTGTTTGTATGGTGGTCGATCGCGGCAGTCTTAAGGGCGCGGCGGACGAACTGGGCTATACGCAAAGTGCGGTGAGCCAGGCCGTCAAAGCGCTCGAGCGCGAGCTGGGTACCACGCTTATCGAGCGCGGTAAGCAGGGCGTTTCGCTTACGCGCGACGGCAAGCAGTATCTGCCGTATCTGCGACAGATCGTAACTGCCGAGGCCGAGCTTGAGGGCAAACGTCAGGAGTTGCTGGGGCTCTCCTCGACGGATATTCGTATCGCGACGTTTACCAACGTGAGCCGCACCGTATTGCCGCGCGTGATTCGCGACTTTGGTGCGCTGCACCCGGGCGTACGCTTTACCCTCAAGCAGGGCGATTACACGCGCAACGCTCAATGGGTGCACGATGGCGTGGTTGACTTTTGCTTTACGGCGCGCGGGTTTACCGCAGGGCTCGAGAAGCGTGTGGTCTATCACGACGAGTTGGTGGCATTGTTGCCGACAGCGCATCCGCTGACGGCAAAGGAAAAGGTGACGCTCGCCGATTTGGCGTCCGAGCCGTTTGTGCTGCTGGATGAGGGCGAACAGAGCCTGGTGCTCGATGCATTCGCGGCGCATGGGCTGTCGCCGCACGTGATGAGCGAGGTGACCGACGACTACACCATCATGGCGATGGTGGAGGAGGGTCTAGGCGTGAGCATGCTCTACCGTCGTACTGTGGAGGGCATGCGAGCCGATATTCGTGTGCGGCCCATCGTGCATGCCCCCTCGCGCGACGTGGTGGCCGCCTGGCGCAGCTGGGACACCATGCCCATCGCCACGAGGCGCTTTATCGACTATATGAGCTCTCATATTGTCAATTAATGACCGGCGTGGCGTTGAATGCGGTGTTTAGCGGGCTGTCGCTTTGGCTTGGGTGGCGCGATAGGTGCGTGCCGGGTGGCAAAGTAGTACCGCTACGACCATAAAGAACGCCGTGGTGCCCAGGCTGATGGGGTAGACCATCATGATGTTCGCAAAGGTGCGGAAGTGCGGGAACACGCAGAACACCCAATAGAAGCGGATGCCGCAGACGCAGATCATGGTGATGAGGGCGGGCGTGAGCGAGATACCAAAGCCGCGCAGGTAGCCTGACATAT
>DBEXMY010000108.1:0-4526 GCA_048168905.1 Collinsella sp.
GCCTCCTTGGAGGCCAGGCTGATCTGCTCGGAGATATCAGCGGCGGGGATCACGCGCTCGGCGGCGGTGACGTTGTAGTTCTCGATCATGATGACCTGCAGGTAGGGAGCCACGTCGGGGTCGTTTGCAATCCACTGCGACAGCGTCAAGATCAGATGGATGATGTCCTGCGCGATAGTGTAGGCAGGCGCCGCCTTGCCGCCAAAGATGATGGTGACGGGGTGCTTAGGTCTGTTGCCGTTCTTGATATCGAGGTACTTCCAGATGATGTAGAGCGCGAGCATCTGCTGGCGCTTGTACTCGTGGATGCGCTTGACCTGGACGTCGATGATGGCGTTGGAGGGAATGGTCACGCCCTGCTCGAGCGCCATGAACTGGCGCATGATGGCCTTGGCCTCGACCTTGGTGGCGGCCAGGCGCTCAAGAACGTCCTTGTCGTCGGCGAACTTGGCGAGTTTGCTCAGATCGCCGGTGCTGCGCCAGTCGGTGCCGATCACATCGTCGAGCAGGCTGGCGAGCGCGGGGTTGGCCCCATGGATCCAGCGGCGGAAGGTGATGCCGTTGGTCTTGTTGGAGAACTTCTTGGGATAGATCTCGTAGAACGGATGAAGCTCGGTGTCCTCCAGGATCTTGGTGTGGAGGGCGGCTACGCCGTTGATGGAGAAGCCAAAGTGGATGTCCATGTGGGCCATGTGGACGGTGTCGTGCTCGTCGATGATGGCGACGCGCGGGTCATCGTGCTCGGCCTTCGCGATCTCATCGAGCTTGACGATAATGTCGGCGATGGCAGGGGAGACCTTCTGCAGGCTGGCGAGCGGCCACTTCTCGAGCGCCTCGGCAAGAATCGTGTGGTTAGTGTAGGCGACCATGGAGCGTACGATGGTCACGGCCTCGTCAAACTCGATGCCATGCTCGGTGGTGAGCAAGCGAATGAGCTCGGGGATGACCATGGTGGGGTGCGTGTCGTTAATTTGGACCACGGCATAGTCGGCCAGATCGTGCAGGTTGCTGCCGCGCTCGACGGCCTCGTCGATCAGGAGCTGGGCGGCGTTGCTCACCATGAAGTACTCCTGATAGATGCGAAGTAGGCGGCCCTGCTCGTCGGAATCGTCGGGGTAGAGGAACAAGGTGAGGTTCTTGGCGATCTCGGTCTTGTCGAAGTCGATGGAGCTGCCGGGGACCAGGCCGTCGTCGACGCTCGCCAGGTCGAACAGGCGCAGGCGGTTCTTGGTGGGCTGGCCGTAACCGGGCACATCGATGTTGACGAGCTTGGAAGTAACGGCAAAATCGCCGAACTCGACGGTGTAGGAGCGGTCATCGTCGACTAGGATGTCCTGCTCACCGAGCCACTCGTCGGGGACGGCCTTCTGCTGGTTGTCGACAAAGCGCTGACGGAACAGACCGTAGTGATAGTTGAGGCCCACGCCATCGCCGGTCAAGCCCAGCGTGGCGATGGAATCCAGGAAGCATGCGGCCAAGCGGCCCAGGCCGCCGTTGCCGAGTGACGGCTCGACCTCGAACTCCTCGATCTTGTTGAGGTCGTGGCCTGCGGCGGTGAGCTGGTCCTTAACCTCGTCGTAGATGCCAAGGTCGATCATGTTGTTGATGAGTAGCTTGCCGATCAAAAATTCGGCGGAAATGTAATAGAGCTTTTTCTTGCCGTTGTTGAGCGGGCAGGCGGCGGAGCGCTCCTGCACGAGTTTGACCAGCAGCTTGTAAATGCGACGGTCGTCGAGCTGCTCGAGCGAGGTGCCAAAAGACTGCTCGGCGAGTTCCATGAGGTTAATTTGGGGCATGTTTTCTCCTGTGATGGGTTGTTTCATGTCTGCAATTCATAAGAAGCCCGCGCGAGGGGATTGGGGTGGCCTCGCGCGGGAAAAGCAAGCGCGTCCGCACGGTGGGGAGGGGTTGGGCGCGGTAGCTCCTATTGAGGAAGCTCGATTTCGGCTTCCGACGGGATGCGGAAGTAGGTCTCGGTCCAGTCGGTGAGTTTGTGCTCGAGCTCGCGGGTGATGGCGCCGTCGAGCATGCGCCAGGTCCAGTTGCCGCCCAGCGTGGCAGGGGTGTTGATGCGCGCCTCGTTGCCCAAGTTGAGCAGGTCCTGCATGGTGTAGATGCACGTGTCGCTCACGCTGGCGGCGATGGTGCGATTGAGTGCATCTGCCATGGGTTCGCCGGCCTGCTGATGGGTGTACAGGACTGCCTGCTCGCGCTGACGCGGGGTGGCCGTTCCCTCAAACCAACCGCGCGCCGTCTCGTTGTCGTGGGTGCCCACATAGGCGACGGTGTTGGCGATGTAGTTATGCGGCAGGTAGTACGAGTTGGTGCCCTCAAAGGCAAACTGCAGGATCTTCATGCCGGGGAAGCCCGAGTTGTCGCGCATGTCGATGACGCCGGGGGTGAGGAAGCCCAGGTCCTCGGCGATGATGGGCAGCGTGCCGAGCTTTTCCTCGAGCGTCTTGAAGAACTTGAGGCCGGGACCCTGCGTCCACGAACCGTAGGACGAATCGGGCGAGGAGAACGGCACCTCCCAATAGGCCTCGAAGCCGCGGAAGTGATCCAGGCGGATGACGTCGTACATGTCGAGGGCGGCGCGAATGCGGCCCTCCCACCAGGAGAAGCCGTCGGACTCCATGGCGTCCCAGTCGTAGATGGGGTTGCCCCAGTACTGGCCGGTGGCCGAGAACTGGTCGGGCGGCGTGCCGGCGACGCTCACGGGATTGCCGGCGGCGTCGATCTTAAAGAGCTCAGGCGTCGCCCACATCTCGACGGAGTCGCGCGAGACATAGATGGGCAGGTCGCCGATGATGAGAATGTCGCGCTCGTTGGCATAGGCCTTGAGGCGGCTCCACTGGCGATCGAAGAAGTACTGCGTCATCTGGTGGTAGAGCATACGCGCCGGATGGTCGGCGCAGACCTTGGCGGAAGCCTCGCCGCGGGTGCGGAGCTCCGCGGGCCACTCCCAAAACGCCTTGAGACCGCACTCCTCTTTGACGGTCATGAACTCACAGTAGGGGATGAGCCAGTCCTCGTTGGCCTGGATAAAGTCATCGAAATTGGCCGGCTTGTCGGCAGCAAAGCGCTCAGCGGCGCGGTCGAGAATCTGACGGCGGCCGCCAAAGATAGCACCGTAGTCGACATTGCTGGGGTCGGATCCCAGATACACGCCATCGATATCGCGCTGCTCCAGATACCCTGCCTCGATAAGCTCGGCAAAGTCGATAAAGTTGGGGTTGCCTGCGCGGGCCGAGAACGACTGATAGGGCGAATCGCCATAGCTGGTCGTCGTAAGGGGCAGAATCTGCCAGTAATGTTGTTTGCACGAGGCGAGAAAATCGACGAAGTCGTAGGCATTCCAGCCAAAGCCGCCGATTCCGTAAGGCCCGGGCAATGACGAAACGGGCATCAGAACACCGCTTGCACGCTCCATGGATGCACTCACCGTCCTTTTGAATAAGGGGCTGCGCCGTAGATGGATAGACGGCTCGTCCCGAGTTTCCATTTCTATTGTCCCTATTGTAGAACATGTTGTTTAAACATGTATATAGAGAATGAAAAAGTTGCCGAATTTCGGTGAATGGTAGTGCGCCATAAAGACGATATGAGCAGAACAATGTGAGCCCCTGCTTCGTATCGTCTTTTGATTCGTGGGCCAAGGCTGACAATGGTCGTCGTCATTAAAATCCGGCAGCCAGCCAGGTTGCCACAATGCGAGACTGGCTCACAATGCCACATGTTGCCTCTATTGGCCTTGAGGTGCACGCCCGCAGCATCAAAGGATGCGCCTTCAATCCGTTCACGGGCGAGATCGGCGGGAAGCCCCTTCTCCTACGACCCCGCCTCCGTCGCCGACTCGATCCTTTCTATCGAGTCGCCCGGGGCAGTCTACGAGTCCGGCGTCACCGGCTTTCCCTTCTGCAGGGAGCCGCGCTGCCTCGGCGTGGACTGCGTCATCGGCGCGGTCTCCAAGATGCAGAGGCCCGCGGCCGACAAGCGACGCAAGACCGACAAGCGCGACGCCGAGTTTTCGGCCAAGCAGCTCGCACTGCACGAAATCGTCGAGGTCCACGTCCCCGACTGCGAGTGCGA
Organism: Collinsella sp.; assembly: GCA_048168905.1. Lineage (GTDB taxonomy): Bacteria > Actinomycetota > Coriobacteriia > Coriobacteriales > Coriobacteriaceae > Collinsella. The sequence continues at coordinate 4,090 of DBEXMY010000108.1, forward strand.
GGGCGCCAGGGACCTCTCCCAGGCCCCCGCCGATGCCCGGGAGAGGTTACCGTGTTACCGTCAAGCAGCGCCTCTCCAAGTACCTGCCCAGGAATGGGCAGTGCCACCCCGGCGGAGACGACCAGAGAAGGAGGCTCGGGACGTGGACCAGGGCGCACTGGGCCTGGATCGAAGCCGCGGAGATGGCCGACCCCACGGCCCAGCAGACCCTCGACTGCTATAAGGAGCGCGTCAAGCGGGCGGTAGACGAGAAGAAGGACCTGGAATCCAAAGTGGAGTCCCAGTCGGAACAGCCCCGATGGAAGCCGACGATGGACGTGCTCAGCTGCATGAAGGGCATCGACGTCGTCATCTCCGCTGTTAGTGTTAGTGTATTTTTCACCGTTCAGTTTAATGCTACCACTGACAGTTGAAACGCCTGTGGAAGGGATAGCCTT
>DBEXMY010000109.1:0-3133 GCA_048168905.1 Collinsella sp.
GCTTGAAGGCCGACTTCTTCATTTTGCCCGAGGATACCTCGGCGGATCGTCTGGGTGTCCACCCGGGTGATGCCGTTGTCGCGCGCATTTTGACCTACCCGACGCGCCTGGAATCGGGCACTGTGACGATCGAACGCCGCATTGGCGGAGATGACGCGCCCGATTTGGGCGTTCAATATGTGATGGCGCGTTACGGCTATACCGATAGCTATCCCGAGGCCGCGCTGGACGAGGCCGAGGGGCTTTCGCTCGATGTGTCCGCGGCGCTTAAGGACCCGCTCCGCCGCGATCTGCGCGACCGCTTTGTCATCACGATCGACCCGGTCGACGCGCGCGACTTTGACGATGCCATTTCGTTGGAGCGCACGCCCGAGGGTGGCTACAAGCTGGGTGTGCATATCGCCGACGTTTCACACTATGTGGCTTGGGACGGGCATATCGATCTTGAGGCTCGCCATCGTACGACATCGGTGTATCTGGCCGATCGCGTGCTTCCCATGCTGCCCGAACGCCTGTCCTGTGACCTGTGCTCGCTTCGCCCTGACGAGGACCGTCTTGCGTTTACCGTCGATATCGAGCTCGATGCGCAGGGTCGCGTGCGGCATTACGATCCGTATCCCAGCGTGATTCGCTCGCGTGTGCGTATGGACTATGACGGCGCCGAGGCGCTGCTGGTGCGTGCCGGCGCGGTTGAGTATTCGGTGCTGGAGGGTGCAGCCGAGGATGTTGCGGCTGCCGAGACCTCGCGCGAGGAAGCGCTTGAGCGCGGTCTTGCGTGCGAGGAGGCCGCCCGCGGCTACAACATCGACCTCGGCGATTTCCTTGTCGCCGCTAACGAACTCGCCGAACTTCGCCGTCGTATTCGTCGCGCCCGCGGCTCAGTCGATTTTGACACAGCCGAGATTCGCGCTCTATTGGATGAGGACGGAGTGCCCGTGCAGATTGTGGCGCGTGAGCGTTCGTGTGCCACGTCGCTTATCGAGGAAGCCATGCTGCTCGCCAACGAGTGCGTTGCAGAGTGGCTGGCAGACCGTGATATCGAGGCCTGCTATCGTGTGCATGAGGATCCGAGCCCCGATAGCCTGCACGGTGCTGCCGTTGCGCTGGCGCAGCTAGGCATCATCGACGATCGCCGTGCTGCCGGTATTGCCCTGGGGAGTCCCGATGAGCTGCAGGCTGCAGTTGATGCCGCCGCCGGTACGGTCAACGCGCCGCTCGTCAACACGTTGCTTTTGCGCAGCATGCAGCGCGCACTGTACAAACCGCGCAACGAGGGCCACTTTGCGCTCGCCGCGCCGTGCTACTGCCACTTTACGAGTCCCATCCGTCGCTACCCCGATCTGGTGGTGCACCGCGTGCTCAAACTGCAGTTGGCCTATGAGCAACTCGGCGGCAAGGACGCCTTGGTCCGTACGTCGCGGCTGATCGGCAAGGGACGCGAGTCGCTGCCGCGCATTCTGCCGCAGATCTGCCGCGCATGCAGCGATGCCGAGCGCGCGGCAGATGCCGCCAGCCATGCGACGCAAAAGATCAAGATTGCCCAGTACTATGAGGACCGTCTAGGCGAGCGCTATGCCGGAACCGTCTCGTGGGTTAGCAGCATGGGCCTCTTTGTGCGCTTGGATCTAACGCAGGTCGAAGGCTTGGTTTCGATCAAGAGCCTGGGCAACGAGTGGTTCGAGTTCGACGAGGACGCGCTAACGCTCACGGGTGCCGACACGGGCACCCGTTACGAGCTGGGGCAGCGCGTGATTATCGAGGTCTCGCGCGTCAATACCACGCGTGGACACTTGGACTTTAAGCTTATCCATTAGCTAAATCCCGACTCGTGGCGAGAGAGCGGAGGGCGGTCTTTCGGGGCCGCCCTCCGCATTTGAATAGTGGCTACCTTGCCGTCTGCTCGGCCGCCCGCTTACCTGCTATTTGAGAGGTAAAACCTACCAAAATAAACCTGTCCCTTTTGGCAGGTTTACAAGAAAGCGGGGATGAGATGGCGACGGTGTACGGGTATGCGCGGGTGAGTTCGCGCGATCAGAATCTTAATCGGCAGCTGGATGCGCTGGGCGCCTATGGCGTGGGCTCGGCGAATATTTATGCCGACCATGCGAGCGGCAAGGACTTCGATCGACCGCGTTATCGCGAGCTGCTGCACGTCCTGGGAGACGGGGACGTGCTGGTGGTGCTTTCTATCGACCGACTTGGCCGTAATTACTCCGAGATTCTTGAGGAATGGCGACGCATTACCAAGGAGCTCGGGGTTGCCATTGTGGTGTTGGACATGCCATTGCTTGACACGCGCGCTAGGGCCAGCGGCGCGCCGGATGTGACCAACGTACTGATTGCCGATATTGTGCTGCAACTGCTGAGCTACGTGGCGCAGGTGGAGCGCGAGAATATCCACCGGCGCCAAGCGGAGGGAATTGCAGCGGCGCGGGCGCGAGGGGTCCGTTTCGGTCGACCTCGCAAGCCGTGCCCTCCTCAGTTTGAGCTGGTGCGCGATAGCTATGAGGCAGGCGATATTACCCGCAGCCAGGCAGCAGAGTGCCTGGGCGTGTGCGTGGGGACGTTCGATCGCTGGATGCGCGAGGCGGGGTAGGGGTTTGCGTCGCTTTGTCGCTTCCTGTTGCGATTCAAATTTTGATACGGTGACGATGCCATTTGGGGCTACACTCGCTGATATTCAAAAAAAGGAGGTTGGCCCTTGGCGCGCGTAAAAAAAATAATAGGATGGACCGCGATCGTTCTGTTCGCTGCAACGCTGGCGGGCATCTGGGTGCTGACGGAGCAAAATGCGGTGGAGACGTCGTTGCTGAGTGAGTCCACCGAGCGTGTGGTGGAGGGTCAGGCTGCGAGCGTTCAGGCTACCGGCATCACGGGTGAAACTCAGGCGGGGGACGGCATGACTGAGAGTACCAATCCGGCTGCCTCGACGGTCCAGCCTGGCCGACTTGCTTCCATTCGCATGTGGGTGGGCACAAACGTCCGTCGCGTTGCCCATACCGTAGAGTTTTTCTTCGTCGGATTATTCGCCTCCGTGGTCGTGGTTTGCCTTTCCAGGCGTCCGTGGAGCGTATGCTCCCGTTGCGTGCCCGTATTGCTCTTTTGCGCCGCCTGCTCCGTTGGCGATCAGGTG
>DBEXMY010000110.1:0-3693 GCA_048168905.1 Collinsella sp.
CATATCCCCGATACGCAGCGTTACCAAAACGGCGCGCGAGGCCCCCGCCCCACGCGCCGCGCGAATCACTGTATCGAGTATGCCGTTGACAATGCCAACCTCGTGCATACCGATTTACTCCTCGTCATCCTCATCGTCCGAGAACAGGTCCAGACGACTCACAAACAAGCCCTCCTTACCCTCGCGCGCGGTAATGACCACACGGGCGATGGCAAGCGAAATCTCGTAGAGCGAGAGCAGGGCGCCATACATGAGGCCCAGCGTAACGGGCGAGCCGTCGGGCGTGATCACAGCCGAACCCACGAGCAGGCCAACGTATACGTAACGCCAAGCACTGCGGAAAGCCGCATAGGACACGATATGGAAGACGGACAGGTAAAAGATGATGAGCGGCAGCTCAAACGCCACACCAAAGCCGATCATAAAGAGCAGCTCCATGTTGACGTAGTTCTCCAGATCGGGCAGCGCCGTGGCGACGGCCGAAGTCTCGCCGATGAGCCACTCAAAGCCCGCAGGAATGATGATGAAATAGCAGAAAATGGCGCCCAGGAAGAACAACACCGTCGAGGCGAGCACCGTGGGCACGACCCACTTGCGCTCGTTGGGGCGAAGCGCCGGCAGGAAAAACGCCAGAATCTGCCAGATGATCATGGGCGTGCACATGACCACGGCCATCTTGATGGCCAGCGAGAAGCGCAGGCCAAAGCCGCCGAGCGTGGTGGTGATGTAGAACTTACCGTCCGGCACAAAGGAGCGGATAGGGTCTTCCAAGATGTCGAGCACCACGGGCGTGGCGAAGTACAGCACGATAGCGGCGGCAAACACCGATACGACCACGATGGTCAGGCGGCGACGGAGCTCTCCCAGGTGATCGAAGAGCGGCATACGCGCAGGTCCGATAGGCATTACTCATCGCCTCCCTTCGGGGCGTCGGCAGCGGCATCGTCCTCGGCCTCGAGCTCGCGGGCGAGCTGGTCGACGACGGCTTTGCGCTTGCGGGGACGACGGGCATAGAGGTCGGCCGTCGTGGGCTCTGCCGGCTCGGGCTCGGGCTCCGGCTCTGCAGCAGGCTCGGACTCGACGGCGGCAGCGACAGGCTCGGCCTCGGCGGGCTCGGCGGCAGCGGCCTCCTCAGCAGTACCTTCGCCCTCAGCAGCACCCTCGCTTGCGGCCTTCTCGGCGGCAAGGCGGGCACGACGCTCGGCAAAGGTCTCCTTCTTTGCGGGCGCAGCCGTCTCGACGGCATCCTCGTCCGCATCGGAATCGTCGTCGGTCGCAGCAGCCTTCTTGGGCTTGACCGGGGCCGACGCGGCCTCGCTTACCGGATCGATGATCTCGGACTGAACAACAGCCGTCATCTTTTCCTGCGTCTCGCGGAACTGACGGATGGCACGGCCGATCGTGCGGCCCATCTGCGGGAGCTTATCCGGGCCAAACAGCAAAAAGCCGAAGACCACGATGATCGCGAGCTCACCCTCTCCAATACCAAACACACATACCTCCAAGGCTCGATGTGAGTCGAGCCCGCACCGCGCCATTCGGCCGGAACTCGTCTATTCATTCGGTCAAGTATAGCGCCCGGACGCCAAAACGTCCGAGCGCATCACAAACATATGCCAAACGGCACGCCCTTTTGGGGGCAAAGATTATGCAGCGGTGATCGAAATCTCCTGGTCGACACCCAGCAGCTGAACCACGCGCATCACCGGGGGCTGCACGTTAACGCAGCTAAAGCGCTTACCGTGGTCGACCGCGTGGTGTGCGGCGCCCACGAGCACGCCGATGCCCGTCGAATCGATGTAGCTCACCTGGGCAAAATCGAGCTCAACGGCCTCAGTGGGCTGCTCGAGCGCCAGGTCGATGGCATTGCGCAGGCTATCGGCGTTAGAGATATCGATCTCGCCGGTCACCCTAATGGTGTAGAGCTCTGGCGTGGGGTTGGTGGAAATACCCAAATCCATGTATACGCTCCTTTACGTATCGAAAGTGCGGATAGTACGGGAAGCCGCGCGTTAGGCGCGCTCGGCACGCGCAAGCTCGGCAGCGACAAGCTTAACGGCCAGCACCAGCACATCGAGCGCGGCCTCCAGGTCCTCGACCGTGGGATAGCTCGGCGCGATGCGGATGTTGGTGTCGCGCGGGTCCTTGCCATAGGGCCAGGTAGCACCGGCCGGCGTGAGCTTGACGCCCAAGTCGGCGCAAAGCGCGGCGACCTTCTGGGCCGAGCCCTCGGGACCATCAAAGCTTACAAAGTAGCCGCCGCGGGGGTGCGTCCAGGTGGCGCAGCCCGTGTCGCCCAAGCCCTCGGTGAGCTTGCGCTCGACGGCCTCAAAGCGCGGACGCAGGAACTCGGCATGCTTTTTCATGTGCTCCTTGACCGCCTCGATGGTGGGAAGGAAGCGCACGTGACGCAGCTGGTTGAGCTTGTCGGCGCTGATGAGGCCTGCCTTCAGGCGCTTGGAGAACTCGGCGATGACCGCGGGGCTCGCACCGATAAAGCCGATGCCGGCGCCCGGGAAGGTGATCTTGGACGTCGAGGCAAAGGCCACCACGCGGTCCTCGGTGCCCGCCGCGCGAGCGAGGTCAAAGATGTTTGCGAGCTCGTCGGTCTCGTCGTACAGGTCGTGCACGCAGTAGGCGTTGTCCCAGAAGATGCGGAAATCGGACGCGGCCGTGGGCATCTCGACCAGGCGGCGCACAGTGTCCTCGCTAAAGGTGATGCCCGTGGGGTTGGAATACTTGGGCACGCACCAGATACCCTTGATGGAATCGTCGGCGGCAACGAGGCGCTCGATCTCGTCCATGTCGGGGCCGTTGTCGGTCATCGCGACGGGGACGTTCTCGATGCCCAAGTCGGCGGTGATGCCAAAGTGGCGATCGTAGCCGGGAACGGGGCACAGGAACTTGACCTTCTTGCCGTCGTGCGCGGCCTCGTAGGCGTCCCAGGGCTCGCTGCCGCACGAGCCACAGCGCCAGAACATGCCAGCGATGTCATGCTCGATCAAAAGGCTCGACGAACCCAGCACGAGCGTCTGCTCGGCGGAGCAGCCCAGGAACTCCCCTGCCAACTTGCGTGCCGAAGGAATACCCTCAAAACAGCCGTAATTGGAGCAGTCGACGTTGCCGTCGTGCAAATCGGCGTCGGCATTGAGGATATCGAGCATGGGGCGCGAGATGTCCACCTGGGAGGGCGACGGCTTGCCGCGCGCCATATCGAGCGCCAGGCCCTTGGCCTTGACCTCGGCGACCTCGGCTTTGAGCGCCTCGATGGCGGCATCGAGTTCGGTGGTTTCCATCTTCTGGTAGATCGTCTGCATGGGGTGCGACCTTTCGCGAAGCGGTACGTTGCAGTTCGTCTAAGTATAGACCGCCACCGCCGCAACGTTATGAAGCCGTGATAGATTAAGTCCATCGCAATAAATTACGAATCGCCGCGCATGCCGGCGTGGGGCGCCCAAGGAGGCACTATGGAGTATGGATCGTTCCAGGCCGAGGAATTCGGCGACCTGCAGCGCCTGGTCGACGGACTGTTTTACGACCGCCACGCCATCGACCGCCTGGATCTGATCGTACAGGCCGAAATCTTGGACCTGGCACCCGATCTCATGGAAATCGTCAACCTACTCCCGCCCGGCTATTACGACCGCCAGTCACTTTGCGACCACCTCAACTCCGCCTTGGCCGCCCCCGGCT
>DBEXMY010000111.1:0-9731 GCA_048168905.1 Collinsella sp.
AAGTGCAGGTAGAAGATGGTAAGAAAAGAAAGACAAAGGTCCTCATCTCCACAATTGGCGCGGTTTTCAAACGATTCTCCACAGCTAAAACAAGCATCGACACCCTTGTATCGAACAAGACAACCGCGTTATACTATCCCCCACATATGCGGGCATCGCCAAGTGGTAAGGCATCAGCTTCCCAAGCTGACACTCGCGGGTTCGAGTCCCGTTGCCCGCTCCAGTAAAAAGCACAAGCACGACAGCGTTACGTTGCCGTGCTTTTTACTACTAAGCGCCGGGACTCGAACCCGCCAGGGTGCGAGCGTTAAGCAAACGCGAAGCGTTTGTAGCGAGCAGGCGAAGGCGCCGACAGGCGCCTGAAGCCGGTGCGGATTTGCGAAGCAAATACGCGGACGTCCCGTTGTCCGCTCCATGGAGCACAGAAGACCTCGGGACGGCCAATTCAACAAAGTCTTCCCCATCGTCACCGTGAATCCGAGGGGATCGACCGCAGCCGGTGCGGATTTGCGAAGCAAATAACGCAGACGTCCCGTTGCTCGCTCCAATTCCAAAATGTTAGGTTAATGCCTGCTGCCCATACCTGCACCTGCGCACGGTACAATGGTTGGGTTACGACCAACGTGCCAATAACCAAAAAGGAGCCGCTATGATCGATCGCTATACCCGCCCGGAGATGGGACACATCTTCTCCCTCGAGAACAAGTACGCCATTTGGCAGGAGATCGAGGTTCTGGCCTGCGAGGCCCAGGCGGAGCTCGGCAAGATCGGTATTTCCAAAGACGAGGCCCAGTGGATCCGCGACCATGCCAACTTTGAGAAGGCGAAGGTCGATGAGATCGAGGAAGTCACGCGCCACGACGTCATTGCCTTTCTGACCAACATGAAGGAATACATCGATGCCGATGTTCCCGAGGGCGACCCCAAGCCCAGCCGCTGGGTTCACTATGGCATGACCAGCTCGGATCTGGGCGACACGGCCCTGTGCTACCAGCTCACCCAGGCCTGCGACCTGATCATCGAGGACGTCAAGAAGCTCGGCGAGATTTGCAAGCGTCGCGCCTTTGAGGAGCGCAACACGCTCTGTGCCGGCCGCACTCATGGCATCCACGCCGAGCCGATGACCTTCGGCATGAAGTTTGGCTCTTGGGCCTGGGAGCTCAAGCGCGATCTGGATCGTCTTGAGGACGCCCGCAAGAATGTTGCCTTCGGTGCTATCTCGGGCGCTGTCGGCACGTACAGCTCCATCGAGCCGTTCGTCGAGGAGTATGTCTGCGAGCACCTGGGCCTGGTTCACGACCCGCTGTCCACGCAGGTTATCAGCCGCGACCATCACGCCTATCTCGCCGGCGTTCTCGCCACCACCGCAGCCACCTGCGAGCGCATCGCTACCGAGGTCCGCAATCTGCAGAAGACTGATACGCTCGAGGCCGAGGAGCCGTTCCGTAAGGGCCAAAAGGGCAGCTCAGCCATGCCGCACAAGCGCAATCCCATCACCATGGAGAAAGTCTGCGGTCTGTCGCGCGTCGTGAAGTCCAACGCCCAGGTTGCCTTCGATAACGTCGCCCTGTGGCACGAGCGTGACATTTCGCACTCCTCTGCCGAGCGCGTCGCCCAGGCCGATAGCTTCATCGCCCTCGACCACATGTTCCAGTGCCTCATCCGCGTTATCGACGGCCTGCAGCTGTATCCCGCCCGCATGATGGCCAACCTCAATAAGACCCGCGGCCTCATCTTCTCTTCCAAGGTACTGCTCGCCCTCGTCGACACGGGCATCACCCGCGAGGACGCGTACGCCATTGTGCAGGAGAACGCTATGGCAACCTGGCACGAGGTACAGGATTGTGTCTCCGGCCCCACCTTTAAGGAGCGTCTCGAGGCCGACCCGCGCTGCACCGTCAGCCAGGAGAAGCTCGACGAGATCTTTGATCCGTGGGACTTCCTCACCCGTATCGACACGGTCTTTGATCGTCTGGAGCAGCTGAGCTTCGAGTAGGTTCGGGCATAACGTTAGCTTTTTAGGGCGCTTTGCTGGTAATGTGTGTTGCCGGCAAAGCGCCTCGTTGCATTTAGGGAAAGACGGGGATAATAGTCGTCTCGAATAACATTCTGAGAGGGGATCGCATGATTTCGTTTGATTACAAGCCTCAGGGCGTGTGTGCTCGCAATATTCACCTTGACCTTTCCGATGACGGCAACAAGGTGATGGGCGTTGAATTTACCGGCGGCTGCGACGGCAATCTCAAGGCTATCTCCAAGCTGGTCGAGGGCGCTCCTGCCGATCGCGTAATCGAGGTTCTCGCCGGTAATACCTGCGGTATGAAAAAGACCTCCTGCGCCGACCAGCTTACACGCGCTATCGAGGCCGCTCGCGCCGAGATCGCCTAATGGGTATCGCCGATCACATCAAGAACGGAATATCGCGTCGCGGCTTCGTACTCGGTGGGGCTGCCGCGGGCGCTGCCACGGTACTTGCCGGATGCTCGAAAAAAACGGGCACCAGCGATGATGCCGCCGGCGAGCCGCAGGTTATCAAGGACGATTCCAAGATCATCTCGATTACGGATGAGTACGAGGCAGTCGACATCGATCTTGAGCCGGCGGCGTCGTGGACGCTGCCTCTGGGTACGCTGCTGTACTACTGCGACGGCGATTACGCCGCGGCGATGATGGCGCCCGCATCGGCGCTGCACGCCAACACACTCGGTGTGCTCAACCTGGGTGATGGCTCGCTTACCACATTAATCGAGGATCCTATCGAGGGCACGGGATATGCATTCTACGATGTCCGTGCCGGCGACGGCGTATTCGCGTGGGTTGAGATGAACTTTGCCAATTCATCGTGGAAGCTCTACGCTCAAAATCTGTCGGGCGCTTCGCTCTCTGGCGACGTGGTTGAGCTCGATCGAGGTGGCAAGGACTATGATCCGCCCTTGTTTACGGCGTTCGGGTCATCGGTCATCTGGTATAAAATGCCTTCGGCAGGCGGCAATAAAACGAGTAGTGATTCGTTTTGCTATCGTCGCTCGCTTGATGAATCCAAGGCCGAGGTAATTTGGAAATCGACGGGCCGCTTTGCATCGGCCCCGCGCGCGAGCGACGGCATTTTGACCATCTCGCCGCGTGTCCGCAACGACGAGGGCGTCTACTACGGCATAACGGCAATCGATCTGACCGACGGCAACAACACCAAGCGTGCCCAGTTGGTCCTCCCTTCGTCAGTTTCGCCTTTCGAGGCCGTATATATGGGCGATACCTTCGTGTTTTCTATCGAGGCGGCCTATAGTGGCGTGGGCAGCCTGGGCAATATGGGCACGTATATCGGTAATGAGGGAGGGCCGTACCTCTTCCTGTCACGCGAACCGCTCGCATGTGCGGCTGGCAAGAAGAATAAATACCTTGTTAAGGTACAGGCGTCGCATTTCCTGATCGACACCTCTGCCAAGACCTATGGCTCGCTGCTGTCGCCCGACCGCGCTTTGGAGTATGGCGATTATCCAGCTACGGCGGGAAAATCGGACTCATTCCTTACGTACGCCACGGTGCGCAACAGCCAGGGTATACCAGAGACAGTCACTGCACGCCTATTCTCTCTTTAAGCTTAGAGGGGTTAAAAAGGCGCCAACAGGGGAATAAACGCGTTGTAATTGTGAGTACCGCCCGCCGAGCTGCCGCGTCATAGCGGCATCTGGCGGGCTCAGGTGCGTTAAAATGGGCTTGTTCTTAGCTAATTGAGACAGGGGGGCCGTGTTATGGCTTCAGATGCAAAAAAGATTCTGCTGGTCGAGGATGAGAAGGCAATCCGTGACGCCGTCGCTGCCTATCTCGAGCGCGAAGGCTACTGGGTTGTGGGCGTCGGCGACGGTCAGTCCGCGATCGAGGAGTTCGAGAAGCATCAGTTCGACCTGGTCGTGCTCGACCTTATGCTCCCCAAGATTCCCGGCGAGCGCGTTTGCCGCACCATTCGCGATACCTCGGATGTCCCCATCATCATGCTGACGGCTAAGGGCGAGATCGAGGACCGTATTATCGGTCTTGAGCTCGGCGCCGATGACTATCTGATTAAGCCGTTCTCGCCGCGCGAGCTCGTCGCCCGCGTTCGTGCTCTGTTCCGCCGTGCCCATCAGGCCGACGAGCCCGCCGTCGAGGTACTCGACTTCGGCGATCTGGTCATCGATATCTCGGGCCACAAGATCTTGGTCGAGGGCAAGGAAGTCGATCTGACGGCTTCCGAGTTCAAGCTGCTCACCACGCTTGCCCGCCATCCCGGCCGTGTGTATAACCGCATGGAGCTGGTCGAGAAAGTGCTCGGGTATGACTTTGAGGGCTATGAGCGCACCATCGATAGCCACGTGAAGAATCTTCGCGCCAAGCTGGGCGATGATCCCAAGAAGCCCAAGTGGCTCTACACCGTCCATGGTGTCGGCTATCGCTTCGAGGCTCCGGCCAAGACCGATAAGTCGGACGAGAAATAGGGAAATCACATATGACACCTGCGCGCTTTGAAATCGGACAAAAGCACAAGCAGGAGAGCGAGGCGGGTTCCAAGGCTAGTTGGAACACGCCTCGTTCCGATTCACGGCCAACGATGAGCTATCCCTCGCGCATGGCACTTGCTTTTGCTCTGACATCGCTCATGACAGTATTGGTGCTGGTGGGCGTTGTCTCTGTTGTGTGGGGCACGGTCTTTTCGGATTACACACGCTCCAATATCGTCGAAATCGCAAATTCCGCTGCCGAGAAGTTGGCAACCTCATATGAGGAAAACGGCTCTTGGACCGCGGGAGAACTGCGCACGGTCGCAACGTCGAGTTTGGTTTCCGACGATCTGGGTATGCAGGTCGTCAATAAAAAGGGCGTGATCGTTTATGACGATTCCTGGCCCTCGGCAAGCGCCACCGCCGATGTACGCGAAAACCAGGCTACGACCGACGACACGAGCGGCAAGAGGGCATCGCATAGCCCGGTCTCGTCTGCTCCAACCGACTCCGATAGCGTTGCTAACGTCGAGATTGTAACGTCTTCCGGCGAGCATGTCGGACAGGTAAAGCTGTGGGCCATCGGCTCCGACGCTCTGCTCACCAAGGCGGACTCTGCGTTTAGGGAGAAGACCTTTAACGCCATGGCCCTCGCCGCGGTTGTTGCAATCTGCATTTCGGTCGTTATCGGATCGCTCGTGTCGCGCATGCTCACCAAACCGATTCATCGCATCACCAGTACCGCAAAGCAAATCCGTGACGGCGACCTGTCGGCTCGCACGGGGCTGCGCGGTGATGACGAGATCGATCAGCTGGGTGAGACCTTCGATGAGATGGCCACTTCTCTCGAGAAGGATATGAAACACGAGAAGCGCCTGACCTCAGACGTTGCACACGAGCTTCGCACGCCGCTTATGGCCATGCTCGCAACGGTCGAGGCCATGCAGGATGGCGTGTATCCCACCGACGATGAGCATTTGGAGACCGTTGCTTCCGAGACGCGTCGCCTGGCTCGTCTGGTGCAGCAGATGCTCGACCTATCGCGTATGGAAAACAGCACGGCTCCGCTCAATCTAGAACCGGTGGACATGGTTCCGTTCGTGCGATCGATTGTGAACGGCCAGGAGCGTCTGTTTGCCGACCGTGACCTTCGTCTTCGCTTTGCAGATGAAACCCAAGGGCACGACGATGTCGTCGAGGCCGATCCCGACATGATCACGCAATGTGTTATCAACCTCATGAGCAACGCCATGCGCTACACCCCCGAGGGCGGTTGGGTCGTGGTGTCGGTGCTCAGTGACCGCAAGCACGTCAGCATTGCCGTTTCTGATACCGGCATCGGTATTGCCAAGGACGATCTGTCGCGCATCTTCGGGCGGTTTTGGCGCGCCGATGCCAGCCGCGCCCGCGAAGCTGGCGGCCTGGGCGTCGGCCTCGCCGTGACCAAGCAGATCGTCGAGCGTCACCATGGCTACATATCCGTGGAGTCGGAGCTTGGAAAGGGTACGACTTTTACAATTCATCTGCCCCGCGAGCACACGGCGGACGCGGCATCTACTACAATGGAGCACTAGCTTTTCGCTATTCGGTGAAGGAGGGGCCGCGTCCCTGCCGCTCCGAGTTTGCGAAAACATGCGGGAAAGAACCCGCATTTCTGTCGTATTTAGGTAAGGAGTGACTCACGTGACAACGATGGAGCGTCGTCCGGATTCCCGTGGCAAGGTTCGTGATATTTACGATGCCGGTGAAAACCTGCTGATGGTCGCCACCGACCGCATTTCTGCGTTCGACTTCATTCTTCCCGACGAGATTCCGTTTAAGGGAGAGGTGCTCAATCGCATCTCGGCATTCTGGTTCGATAAGTTTGCCGACATCGTCCCCAACCATCTCGTTTCCATCGACCCGGCGGATTTCCCCGAGGAGTTTGCTGAGTATTGTGACTACCTCGCTGGCCGCGCCATGCTGGTTAAGAAGGCCCAGACGATTCCTATCGAGTGTATCGTCCGCGGCTATCTGACCGGTTCGGGCAAGAAGACCTACGACGAGAACGGCACCGTCTGCGGCATCCAGCTGCCTGAGGGCCTGACCGAGGCTTCCAAGCTTCCCGAGCCGTTGTTCACGCCGTCCACGAAGGCCGAGATCGGTGACCACGACGAGAACATCTCGTTCGAGCGTTGCTGCGAGATCGTGGGCGAGGACATCGCCACGCAGATTCGTGACCTTTCCCTCAAGATCTACAAGGCCGCTGCCGAGTACGCCGCGACCCGTGGCATCATCATTGCCGACACCAAGTTCGAGTTTGGTGTCATCGATGGCAAGGTCACGCTGATCGACGAGTGCCTCACGCCCGACTCCAGCCGTTTCTGGCCTGCTGCCAGCTACGAGGAGGGCAAGATCCAGCCTAGCTACGACAAGCAATTCGTCCGCAATTGGCTCAAGGCCAACTGGGATATGACGGGGGAGACCCCGCACCTGCCCGCCGAGGTCATCGATGGCACGTCCGAGCGCTATCGCGAGGCCTTCCAGATCATCACGGGCTCCCAGTTCACAAGCATGAAGGAGAACGCATAAGTGAGTACCCGTAGCGCCACGAACAAGCGCACGCAATCCCACGAAGTTACCGGGGTTGCGCGCAAGTCTGCCGCATCTGCTAAGCCCGCCCGCCAAGCAGCGAGCTCCGTTCGCGTCGTGCCGGCTTCGTCTAAGGCACGCCGCAAAGAGCTCGAGAAGGGCGAGAACCTCGAGGGCCTCTCTAAAGAGGAGAAGCGCGCCCGCAAGGCTAAGCAGCGTGCCAAGGAGGACCGCATCTATACGGTGTCGAATATCCTCCTCAAGCAGGACGAGGACTACACCAAGCGCCGTCGCATCTGGTGGATTGTGCTCGCCATTGGCATGGTGCTCGTCGTGGCAATTTGGGCCTCGCTGTACTTCGCTCCCGCTGGCATGGTGTCCAGCCCTGTCCAGATGGTCGGCATTGTTTTGTCCTATGTCATCATTTTGGGCGACTTTATCTATGACTTCGCTCGTATTCGTCCCTTGCGCAACATGTACCGCGCGCAGGCCGAGGGCATGTCCGAGAACAAGCTCAACGCTCTTATTGAGCGCGCGGCTGCCGAGGAGGACAAGAAGGACTCCAAGAAGAAGTAGCGTTTGTATACATACTTATCGCTAAGATATAAGGCGCGTCGTTTTTGCGGCGCGCCTTTTTACTGTTCTATAGATAGATGGAGTGGCACATGATTCGAGCTGCCCTGACGGTCGAAGAGGCTCTGGAGGGCATGAAGGCCCTGGAGCCCAAGATTAAAAACTACGCGCGCCTGGTCGTCCGCAAGGGCGTAAACGTTAAGCCCGGCCAGGAAGTCGTCGTTCAGTCTCCGGTCGAGTGCGCGCCGTTTGCGCGCGTGGTGGTCGCGGAGGCCTATGCTGCCGGCGCCGGCCACGTGACGGTCATTTGGGCCGATGATGCCGTGACGAGGCTCACGTACGAGCATGTCGAGAAAAGCTATTTTGAGCAGACACCCGAGTGGAAGCGCATGCAGCTGGATTCCTTGGCCCAGGATGGTGCCTGCTTTGTCTTTATCGAAGGTGCGGATCCTGCGGCCCTCAAGGGCATCGATCCAGCCAAGCCGGCCGCGGCATCAAAGGCGAGGAATACGCAGTGCAAAGTTTTCCGCCGTGGACTGGATTACAACATCAATCCGTGGTGCATCGCCGGCGCTCCGGTCGTGGCTTGGGCGCACGAGGTGTTCCCAGGAGACGCCGATGAGGTTGCAATCTATAAACTGTGGAATGCGATTCTGCACACCGCGCGCGCCGATGGCCAGGACCCGGAGAGCGACTGGGAACTCCATGACGCCGCATTCGAAAAGAACCTGCGTTTCCTGAACGACAATCGTTTCGACTACCTGCATTACACCGCGGCAAATGGCACCGATCTGACGATTGGCATGACGAAGGGTCACGAGTGGGCCGGCGGCAAGGGCAAGACGCCCGATGGACACCCCTTCTTCCCCAACATTCCCACCGAGGAAGTCTTCACCTCGCCCGATCGCATGCGCGCCGACGGTATCGTGTACTCGGCCATGCCGCTCATCCACCACGGCAATAAAGTCGAAGATTTTTGGATTAAGTTCGAGGGCGGCCGCGTGGTGGACTACGACGCCCGCGTGGGCAAGGCAACGCTTGCGAGCATTATTGACACCGATGAAGGCGCCGCTCATCTGGGCGAGGTCGCGCTCATTTCCAAGAACACTCCGATCCGCGAAAGCGGCGTTCTGTTCTATGACACGCTCTATGACGAGAACGCTAGCTGCCATCTCGCGCTAGGTGTCGGTTTCCCCGAATGCATCGAGGGTGGGTACGACATGTCCAAGGAAGAGCTCCTGGAGCATGGCGTTAACGTCTCGAGCACGCACGTCGATTTTATGATCGGCACGGACGACATCGATATTACGGGCATTACGCCTGATGGACGTGAAGTTGTGATTTTCCAGAACGGCCAATGGAGTTGGGAATAGTCCCAGACCGTGGTACAATGCCACCCGCGGGCCGTTAGCTCAGCTGGCAGAGCAGGGGACTTTTAATCCCAAGGTCCAGGGTTCGAACCCCTGACGGCCCACCCAAAGATTGTTGAGACGGTCAACTTCGGTTGGCCGTCTTTTTTGTCGCCCTTTCATGGGTTCGAACCCGTCGGGGCGCGGAGCTGAGTAAACGCGTGAGCGTTTGCCAGCGCAGCGCGCAAGGCGCGAAAGCGCCGCAGCGTTCGCGTGCGAAGCAAGCTGAACCCCTGACGGCCCACCCAAAGATTGTTGAGACGGTCAACTTCGGTTTGCCGTCTTTTTTGTTGCCGGTGCACGGGTTCGAACCCGTATCTATCTATATATAGGAACGCTTGGCGAACAAAACCCGCCTTTTACCGATGGGAAACAAATAGCTGATGCCTTTGGAGTAAAGTAGCGCTCCAGAGATGACCGATGTCTCAATACTCATAAAACAGCTGGCCATCGCCAATATCAGAAGCCAATGCTTCAGTTTTAACCTCAGTGATGCGACTGAGGGACCTATTCATTTGTGAACAAAATATGGAGTGCGCGATTCCCGCCCACGGGGCCCCTCCGGTCTGGCAATATATCTCCTTGCCGCGCGGCCCGGTGGAACCGGATCGGCCGCGGGGCGTGCACCTTGAGAACCGGATACTGCGAGGATGGGCACACCAGATGTGTCGCATCCGGGCAGACATCGAACCATTTGAAA
>DBEXMY010000112.1:0-11353 GCA_048168905.1 Collinsella sp.
GATGTTACAGATTGAGACAAAGCAGCGAGACAGGCCACCGCATCTGCAAGAACCGCCACAAAGGTGCCTGTCCCTTTTTGGTAGGTAGAATAACCCATAAGGCAAGTATGTTTCTGAGTTATTTCATGTTGACCCATTTGAGCGGGATAGGGTATAACTCTACTCAACCGCTAGGGATTTTATTGAGAAAGGTGTTCTACCATGAGCAAAAACCTCTCCCAGCAGGTCGTTCTCGACCGCCGCGGCTTTGTTGCCGCTACCTTCGCAACCGTCGCCGGCCTTGGTCTTGCCGGCTGCTCTGACACCAGCGCCGAGGCCGACAAGGGTTCCGCCGCCGGCTCCTCCAAGAGCTCCGCAGATACCGAGGCTTCCACCACGCTCGATGCCAAGGCATTCGACAAGCTCGTCAACGACGGCCCCAAGGCCGATGATGACGCCATCGCCGCCAGCACCTGGGCGACGGCCGTCAAGAACGCCGGCGTCTTTAAGATCGGTGGCGTTCAGACCTCCACGCTCTTCTCCCTCCTCAACGAGAAGGACGGTCAGACCCGCGGCTTCGACGCCGGTATCGCACAGCTCCTGTCCAACTACATTCTGGGCGAGAACAAGGTCGAGATCACCCAGGTGACCTCGGACACGCGCGAGTCCGTCCTGCAGAACGGCCAGGTCGACGCCGTCTTTGCCACCTACACCATCACTGACGAGCGCAAGAAGCTCGTCTCCTTCGCCGGCCCCTACTACTACACCCAGCAGGCCATCCTGGTGCTCGCCGATAACGACGACATCAAGAGCGTCGACGACCTGGCCGACAAGAACGTCGCCGTCCAGTCCGGCTCCAACGGCCCTGCCATCCTGGAGGAGTTCGCTCCCAAGGCCAGCCAGCAGGAGTTCAAGACCGACGAGGAGGCCCGCCAGGCACTCCAACAGGGCCGCGTTGACGCCTACGTCATCGATAACAACATGCAGCAGAGCGCCCTGGTCCGCGAGCCCGGTAAGTACAAGATTGCCGGCAAGCCCTTCGGCAGCAAGGAGCCCTATGGCATTGGCCTGCCGCTCGATTCCGACGGCGTCGCCTTCGTTAACGACTTCCTTAAGAAGATCGAGGACGACGGCACCTGGACTGAGCTGTGGCAGATCTGCATCGGCGACCGTACGGGCGACACCAATGTTCCCGAGCTGCCCGAGATCGGGGCCTAGGCAGCGAGCCTGGTAACGACCGCAACGAAACCATACGGAAACGCATGATGCGCTTTATTGCGGTAAACTGTTTCCTCACTGAGTTGTCGGGGCTTCCGTACACACGGGAGCCCCTTTCCTTATCGGCGGGAGGTCCGCATGAGTCTCTCCGAGCTCTGGTCGCTCTATGGCCAGAACTATATCGACGCGCTGCTAGCAACCTGGGGCATGACGCTTGAGTCGTTTGCCATCGCCATGGTGCTGGCCGTCGCCGTCACCGTGATGCGCGTGTCGCCGCTCAAGCCGCTGCGCGTCTTTGGCGACCTGTATGTCCAGGTCTTCCGTAACATCCCCGGCATCGCGCTGCTCATCATCGTCGTCTACGCGCTGCCGCCGCTCAAGGTCGTTCTGCCCTACCGCACCTGCGTTATCGTCGCTACGGTCCTTTTGGGCTCGGCCTTTGGCTCCGAGAACTTCATGAGTGGCATCAACACCGTCGGCGTCGGTCAGGTCGAAGCCGCACGTTCGCTCGGCATGAGCTTTAACCGCATCCTCGCCAAGATCGTGATTCCGCAAGCGCTGCGCTCGAGCGTGCTGCCCATGACTAACCTCTTTATCGCCGTCATGCTCACCACCGCGCTCGGCAGCCAGGTGCCGCTTAAACCGCAGGAGCTCACCGGCGTGGTGAGCTACATCAATACCCGCTCGCTCGGCGGCGTCGCCGCGTTCTTTATCTCGGCACTCGGCTACCTGGGCACGGCCTTTGTGGTGAGCCACATTGGCAACTATATCGATAAGAAGGTGAGGATCCTCCGATGAGCAAGCACTCCACCTCCGCGCTCACCATGCGCGATGCGCTCTACGAGGCTCCCGGCCCCAAGATGCGCGCCAAGATTCGCATCGGCACCGCCATCTCGCTTGTTGCCGTCGCCGCACTCGTCGTCCTGGTACTGCAGCGCTTTTATGTGACCGGCCAGCTTTCGGTCCACTATTGGTATTTCTTTACGCACCTCACCACCTGGAAGTTCTTGCTTGCCGGCTTTGAGGGCACCGTTAAAGTCGCACTCACCGCCGGCGTCATTGCGCTGGTACTGGGCTTAGCCCTTATGCTCGGCCGCACCAGCGGCATCAAGCCGCTGCAGCTGGTCTGCCGCGTGCTCACCGATTTCTTCCGCGGTGTGCCGAGCCTGCTGTTCATCTACTTCTTCTTTTTGGTGCTGCCCCAGTACAAGATCGCGCTGCCGTCGTTTTGGATGCTCACGCTTCCCGTCGCGCTTGCTGCAGCCGGTGTACTTGCCGAGATCTTCCGCGCCGGCGTCAACGCCGTGCCGCGCGGTCAGGTCGAGGCAGCCCAGGCACTCGGTCTCTCCAAAGCTAAAATCACCTTTAAAATCGTGTTGCCGCAGGCTATTCGGTTTATCATTCCGTCCTTGATTTCGCAGCTCGTGGTCGTAGTCAAAGACACCACCGTTGCCTACGTGGTGAGCTACCCCGACCTCATGCAAAACGCCCGCGTGCTCATTACCAACTACGACGCCCTCGTGTCGGTCTACCTGGTTATCGCGGTCATCTACATCCTCATCAACGTCGCGATCAACAAGGCCGCTGTCTATGTTTCGCACAAGACCGGCGCGACCATCATCCGCTAACGCTTTACCATTTCGAGTCATAAGGAGCCGAGCACCATGGCACAGAGCACCTCTTCCACCGGCAATCAGCCGCTGATCGAGCTCAGACACGTCGATAAGCACTATGGCGATCTGCACGTCCTCAACGACATCAATCTCTCGGTCGACCGCGGCGAGGTCGTCGTTGTGATCGGTCCCTCGGGCTCAGGCAAGTCGACCATGTGCCGCACCATCAACCGCCTGGAAACCATCGATTCGGGCGAGATCCTCATCGAGGGCGAGCCCCTGCCGCAAGAAGGCAAGGATCTTGCCCGCATGCGCGCCGAGCTGGGCATGGTGTTTCAGCAGTTCAACCTGTTCGCACATATGACCGTACTGCAGAACGTCATGCTGGGACCGGTCGATGTGCTGGGTGTCTCCAAGGACGAGGCCCGCGAGCGCGCCATGGACCTGCTGGGCCGCGTGGGCGTTGCCGAGCAGGCCGATAAGGTGCCCGCACAGCTCTCGGGCGGCCAGCAGCAGCGCGTAGCCATCGCCCGCTCGCTTGCCATGCAACCCAAGGCCATGCTTTTTGACGAGCCCACGAGCGCCCTTGACCCTGAGATGATCAACGAGGTGCTCGAGGTCATGGTCCGTCTGGCACAGCAGGGCATGACGATGATCGTCATCACGCACGAGATGAACTTTGCCCGCCGCGTGGCCGACCGCGTCGTGTTCATGGCCGACGGCCAGATCGTGGAAACCGGCACGCCCGACGAGTTCTTCGACCACCCCCAGACCAAGCGCGCCCAGGACTTCCTCAACTCCATCAAGGGTCACTAGCCAGACCGCCCACCCGCCCGCCATGCCCATCCAAACTCGAAAGTTACACCTATGATCGGAACTCGTACTTCATCGTCCTACACCCCGCACGTCGACGTCGCCCCCGCCGACCGCCCACTCATCCTCGTCGCGCCGCGCTGGGAAGAGGCGAAGCCGTTTTTGAGCGAAACGCTCTCCCCCAACGAGGAGATCGCAAGTGTCTTTGTCGATGCCATCCTTGCCGCCGGCGGTCTGCCGCTGCAGATGTCCATCACCGAGGACATTGAGGTTATCCGTCATTACGTCGATATCGCCGACGGCATCGCCATTCCCGGCGGCCCGGACGTCAACCCCAAGCGCTGGGGCGATGATCGACCCTACGACCCCACCCTCTGCTGCGAGATTCGCGATAGCTTTGAGTTTAAGCTGGTCGGCGAGGTACTCCGCGCCAAGAAGCCGCTCTTTACCACCTGCCGCGGCACGCAGCTGCTCAACGTCGCCACCGGCGGCACCCTGTGCATGGACGTGCCGAGCCTGGGTGCGCGCGAGGGTCGCACGCAGTGGCGCCACACCCACGTGCTCAACGATCCCGTGCACCCCGTCGAGGTCGTGCCGGGCTCGCTGCTGGAACGCGCGGTTGGCGGGCACAGGCTAATCCAGACCAACTCCGCACACCACTGTTGCGTCGATCGTCTGGGTAAAAGCACGCGCTTGGTCGCCAAGGCAACCGACGGCGTTCCCGAGTGCATCGAGGTCGAAGGCCAGCCTTTCTGCCTGGGCGTGCAATGGCATCCCGAGTACACCTGGCAGACGCTCGAGACCGACTTTAACCTGTGGAAGTCGTTTGTCGAGGCAGCGGCCAAGGTTAAGCAGGCCCGCTAGTTCACGGACAGCACAACACAAAAGGGCGCCCCGCCGGCCACATGGTCCGGCGGGGCGCCCTTTTACCTATATATGGCCGGGACACACAGCCCAAGGCTCGCAAGCTCTTATTCGGCCGCTTCGCGCAGGGCCGACATCGTTGCCGCATATTGCTGCTGCAGCGCATGCATTCCCTCGCGAGCGCCGTCAACGGTATCGGCGCCGCGCAGCGCCTCGGTCACCACGACCGCCGGCTCATACAGGTTATCGAATCCCAGGTTCTGACTCACGCCCTTGAGCGTGTGCGCCGCCATAAACGCACCTTCGGCGTCTCCCGCCGCCATGGCGGCCTCCAGCTTGTCCATGCTCTCGTCATCCAAAAACTTGAGGGCAAAGCGGCTAAGCATTTCCTCGCCCATCAGCCGAGCGCACGCGTCATCATAATTGGCGCCAATCTTCTCATACGCCTCACGCATGGAAATCATGGATTAAAACTCCTTTGGTCAAACTAAATCGTGGGAAACGCGACGACATCGGCGGGGCGTGCCAACGTCTCGGCAATACGGTCTTGCACCTCGAGCAGGCAGTCGAGCAACAGCGGGTTAAAGGTGCCGCACTTACCGTCCAGGATCATCTGAATCGCCTCCTTGTGCGGGATAGCGTCCTTGTACACGCGCACGCTCGTCAGCGCATCGTACACGTCGGCCACCGAGACCACCTGCGCGGCAATGGGAATCTCGTTGCCTTTAAGGCCATCGGGATAACCCCTGCCGTCCCAGCGCTCGTGATGCCAACGCGCAATCTGGTACGCATATTCCATAAGCGCATTGCCGACGTGATGGCGGCCCAGCTCAAGCAACATGTCGGCGCCCATCGTGGTATGCGTCTTCATAATCTCGAACTCCTCGGGCGTAAGGCGCCCGGGTTTGTTGAGAATCGCATCGTCAATCGACATCTTGCCGATATCGTGCAGCGCCGAAGCCAGGGCAATCGTAGAGCGTTCCTCATTGTCGAGGGAGATGGTGTCGCTACGCTGGACCAGACAGCCAAGCAGCAGCTCGGTCAGCTTCTCGATGTTCGTAACGTGTCTGCCGCTCTCGCCGTTGCGAAGCTCCATGACGCCGGCCATGATGTCGATGAGCATGCGACTGTTCTTGACGCGCTCGTTGTACTGCTGGGACAGCAGGCTCGTCAGGCGGCGCTGTTTGGCGTACAGACGGATAGTGTTGCTTACACGACGGCGCACGACACGGGCGTCAAACGGGCGGCTGATATAGTCCGAGGCGCCCAGCTCGTATGCACGCAGAACCACATCGTCGGATTCTTCGCTCGAAATCATGATGACAGGCAGATCGTCAACAACCGATCGGCGCGACAGATCGGCCAGCACCTCAAAGCCGCTCACGCCCGGCATGACAATATCCAGCAGCACGAGCGACAGCTCATCGCCATAGCGGTCGACCATGTCGAGCGCCGTATGACCGTTGGCGGCCTCGAGGATGCAATACTCGTCCTTGAGCATCTCGTTGAGAATGGCTCGGTTCATCTCGGAGTCATCGACAATAAGCACCAAAGGCTTTTCGCTTTGGAAGGCTTCGATGGAATCGGCATCGGTCACGACCGTACCGGCTTTTGCCTTAGCGCGGCTCAATAACTGGACAGCGCGGCCAACGCCCTCATCGACCGTCTCGCCATGAATACGAACGCCACCAACACATGCCGTCAGGCTCACGTACTCATGGCCCGGAACAATCGTGGCATGAACGGCATCGGACACCTGATGCAGGCGACGGGTGAAGTCATCGGAAGGAATATTGGGCATGACGACCACAAACTTGTCGCAGCCATAGCGTACGAGCTCATCAGTCGAACGAATTCCGCTGCGTATGGCTGTCGCCACAGCACCGAGCGCAAGGTCGCCGGCATGACGGCCACACGTATCGTTGAAGACCTTAAAATCATCAAGGTCGATCACCGCCACGCCAGCCTTCATGCGAGCGCTACGGAGCTTTTCTTCGTAATATCGGCGATTGCGCACGCTCGTCAGCACATCGGTGTAGACAAGGTCCTCTTCTGCAGCCTCTTGTTCATCGATCGGACGCACCATCAGCAAGACGCGAGGCTCGCCCTCGACCTTTAGAGGGCGTAGGCGAGCGCGGTACTCAACACCATCGTTGAGCAGTTGCTCCGACACCTCATCGGAGTCTGCCAAAGCCTCAAGACTCGACTGACGCAGACAAGGGCAGCGATCGCCGGCGAGCAGGCAGTTAGGCTCGCTCTTAATCTGATCGGCCGACAGCAAACGTACCACGGGGTAGGTCTTCGCGACGCGGGCGACCTCAGCGGCAGCCTCCTCGTCGGTTAGATTGACCTCGTGATTATTGAGCATATGGGGCCCTTTCTATCGTTATGCACGGCAACGGTGCATATCAATTGGTACAAGGGTAACATCTAACAGCTGAAGGCAAACGCGCGATTATCGTTACATTTTTATGACCTGGCAAGCGGCGGTAATGGAGCAGCGGGCGCGCGGTTATGGACGCATTCGTCAACAATGACGAAACGCTAACAACCCCTCTCCCCGCAGGTCATCGAGCGTGCTAACGCTCCAAGACATCGCGAACGGCATTTGCCGCCGTAACGGGGCGATCGCGCAGACCGTTATGCGCGCCCGGAATCGTCACAAGGGGGCAATCGAGATATTCGGCAGCCACCCTCGTGCCCGCCTCGCGGGGCGTGCCAACCGAGAGCCCGCCCAAGAACACGGCCGACACCGCCTTTGACGCGCGGGCGCGCTCCCAGTCGGGAGCATATGTCATATTTGTTCCGTATTCATTGGCCATGAAGCAACGACCATTGCGCAGGGCATGTTTGACTTCCGCTTCGGTCGTCCCGGGAGCCTCGGGGTCCAAGTCGCCGAGGGCTCCCAAGAAAAGCCGGAGCGCCCTTGAAACCTTTCCAGCCGCAATCATATCGAGCAAAACCGGAGCTGCGCCCATGCCGACGCCTTCGGCCGACACAGCCGGCTCATGCAGAATCGCACGGGCGACGAGATGGGGTTCGGTGCGAAGAAGCTCCAGCGCCACCAACGTACCGGCGCTATGCGCAAGCACATTTGCCGGAGCGCCAACGTGTTCGATCACGGCTTGCAGGTCGGCGGCCTGAGCGGCAAGATCATAGCTGCCGTCTGCCGCATCGCTGCTGCCACCGCAGCCGCGGCGGTCGTAGGCAATTACGCGGTAGTTGCGGCTGAGCTCACAAGCGATGCCGTCGAAAAATGTGCCGTCGACACAAGCACCGTGCACGCACACCAAGGCAGGAGCATCAGGCGACACATCCGGGCCGGCATATTCGCGACAGGCAATCGTGGTGCCCGCATTCTCGACCGTAAAATCCATGTTGTGCCCCCATCATCAACGCCCATCCAGTTGCACGTCAGTGCGGTTGGATGGACCCGCATTGCCTTACGCCTTGTTAACAGATTAACTGTACCCGACCCGAGGCTTTTCATGGCACGGCATAATGAGCGACGTGAAAAAACGAAACTTGTAAAGCAAGAGCCCGCACCTTGCTTTGGAGCCGATGCTATGCTTAGGCACAATTGTCTTGAGGAGCATATGCCTATGTCTACGTTTTTGAATGCCAGCCCCATCTTTGGGCCCGTTCGCAGCCGTCGCCTTGGTCTCTCGCTCGGCGTCAACATGATGCCGGCCAGCGGCAAAATCTGCACGTTCGACTGCATTTACTGCGAAAACGGCCTCAACGCCGAGCGCCCCTGTCATGAGCCGTACAACACAGCTGCCGTGGTACTCGACGCGCTCGAGGCAAAGCTGCGCGAGATGGCAGCCGAGGGCGAGCTCCCCGATGTGATCACCTTCGCAGGCAACGGCGAGCCCACTGCCGCACCGGAGTTTCCGCAGGCCATCGCCGGCGCCGTCGCGTTGCGCGACGAGCTTGCCCCAAACTCCAAAATCGCCGTGCTCTCCAACGGTACGCGCGCCGACCGCCTCGAGGTGCACGACGCGCTCATGATGGTCGACGACAACATCCTCAAGCTCGATACCGTCGACCCGGCGTTTATCCAGCTGCTCGACCAGCCCGTTGGCCCCTACGGCGTCGAGCACCAGATCGAGACGTTCGCAAGCTTTGACGGTCACGTTATTATCCAGACGATCTATTTGACCGGCGAGTATCAGGGCAAGCTCATCGACAACACCGGCGAGGAGTACGTCGGCCCCTGGCTCGCGGCGCTTGAGCGCATTCGCCCACAAGAAGCAACCATCTACACGGTGGCGCGCGAGACACCGATCGCCGGCCTTGCCAAAGCGGCGCCTGAGGTGCTCGACGCCATTGCCGCGCGCGTCCAAGCCCTCGGCATTCCCTGCCAGGTGAGCTACTAGCAAAACCACGCAGCAGCTAGTGTCCGCCATCCCACTCCATCAGTTGCGGTGATATAGTTCCTATTTATGCTGTTAAACCGCTTAAATCGGAACTATATCACCACAACTTTTATGGACGCGTGGGTGGGCTATACTAGCTGCGGATGAAAGGAAGTTAGCCATTGTTTGACAACGGACCTGTGCCCGGCCGCAACGACGCTTGCTGGTGCGGCAGCGGCAAAAAATATAAGAAATGCCATAGCGCCTTTGATGAGCGCCTTGAGCGCCTATGGGAAGAGGGCTGGGAGGTTTTGCCCCGCACGCTCTACAAGGCGCCCGCCGATATCGAGGACATCAAGCGCTCGGCCGCCATCAACGTGGGCGTGCTCGATTACGTAGGCGAACACATCGCCGCGGGCATGACCACCAACCAGATCGACCAGATGATCTACGACTACACCGTCGAGCACGGCGGCACGCCGGCCGACCTCAACTATGAGGGCTACCCCAAGAGCGTTTGCACCTCGATCAACGACGTGGTCTGTCACGGCATCCCCTGCGATACGGACGTGCTGCACGAGGGCGACATCATCAACGTCGACTGCTCCACGATTCTTGACGGCTACTTTAGTGATTCGAGCCGCATGTTCTGCATCGGCGAGGTCTCTGCCGAGCGCCAGCGCCTGGTCGACGTCACCCGCGCCAGCGTGGAGGCGGGTCTGGCTGCCGTCAAGCCGTGGCTGCCGCTGTCCGTGATGGCCGAGGCCGTGCAAAAGACGGTCGAGGACGCCGGCTTTAGCGTGGTACGCGAGTACGGCGGACACGGCATCGGTAAGGAGTTCCACGAGGACCCGTTTGTGGGCTTTACCACCGAGGCACCCGATGTGGACACCATCATGGCTCCGGGCATGGTCTTTACCATCGAGCCCATGGTCAACGCCGGAGCGCCCGACATCAAGATCAGCAAGGGTGACGGCTGGTGCGTGCGCACCAAGGACGGCAGCGATTCGGCCCAGTGCGAGGTACAGCTCGTGGTGACCGAGGACGGCTACGAGCTGCTGAGCTGGTAGCCGTGGATGCGCCGGATGCTGACGGGCACGCTCGTCTTGCATCCGGCGTTTTATTTAAACGTTTTGCCTGATAAAACCTGCCAAAATAAACCTGTCCCTTTTTGGCAGGTCGAGCGGAGAGGACTGCTTGTGAACATCCTGGTTTTGCTGCCCGTCAATGACCGCCATCGCGCAATTCTTGAGTCGAGCGCTCCGGGCGAGGACTTTATCTACACGAGCTCCGACGCCGCCACGCGCGAGCAGGTCGCCGATGCCGACGTGATCTTGGGCAACATCGACCCTGGCATGCTCACGGCATGCGAGCATCTCCAGCTGTTGCAATTGCAGACCGCCGGCTATGACGACTACTTGGCCGCCGGCACCGTGCCAGCCGACGCTAAGCTTTCCTGCTCGGTGGGCGCCTACGGCCAGGCCGTAAGCGAGCATATGTTTGCCATGGTCCTTTCTATGATGAAGCGCCTGCCCGGCTATCACGACTTGCAGCGCGAGCATCGCTGGGAGGATTTGGGGCCGGTCACCTCGCTCAAGAACGCCAATGTGCTGGTGCTAGGCGCGGGCGATATCGGCGGCCACTTCGCCACACTCTGCCGCAACATGGGCGCGCACGTCCGCGGCATCAAGCGCCATCCACTCGTCTACCCCATTGTGTTTGAGGACATGGACGGCATGGACGCCCTCCCCGAGCGCCTGGCCGAGGCTGACATCGTCACGTCCTTTATGCCCAGCACGCCCGAGACGCGCGGTCTGGCGAACGCCGAGTTCTTCGCCGCGATGAAACCGGGCGCCTTCTTTGCCAACGGCGGCCGCGGCGATCTTGTGGTTGCCGACGATTTGGTTGCCGCTCTGGAGTCGGGACATCTCGCCGGCGCCGCGGTCGACGTCACCGACCCCGAACCGCTGCCTGAGACAAGCCCACTGTGGAATGCGCCCAACATGCTCATCACGCCACACGTCTCCGGCTGGTTCCACCTGGCAGCCACGCTCAACAATGTGGTCGACATCGCCGCGGAGAACCTGCGTCACCTGCAAGCCGGCGAAACTTTACGTTGTTGGATCGAACATCAGAACCACCCTTAAAAAGGGTGGTTTGCTCTTAGGGTATAACCCACGGGCCCCGGGCTCGCGTCTAAAGGCGCGGGCCCGGACTTCGTCCAGGCCTAGTGCATCTTGACCCGTGGCGCGCCGGTCGAACCGGCAGCATCACCCCCTCTTGAAGGGGTCCTCGTACTCCTTCACGCTCAGCTTGTCCAGCGCGATGCCGTGGGACTCCTGCTCCCTGATGTACTTGGCGATCGTCGCCTCGTTCAGGCCGACGGTGGACACGTAGTAGCCCTCGGCCCAGAACTTCCTGTTGCCGAACTTGTACTTCATGTTCGCGTGCTTGTCGAATACCATCAGCGAGCTCTTCCCCTTCAGGTAGCCCATCACGCTCGATACG